>NZ_KV827223.1:0-1992 GCF_001836075.1 Staphylococcus sp. HMSC035D11 | reverse complement strand
AGTCCCAAATTTCGGGATTCTGGAGTCCCAAAATTTGGGACTCCTTGTCATTATAGGTTGCAGATGAGGATTGAATACTTTTTTCTACACTAATATTAGTTTCTATATCATGCAAATATAATCTATTAGGTTTATTAAATCCTGTACGTATTTGTTCAAGTAACCCTACTTCTTGAAGTTCTTTTTTTATTTTAGTAATTGTATTCTTGCTTTTATCTAATATATTCTGGAGACTTTCATTTGTAAAAATGAAATATATATCCCCATTATCATCGATCCAATTATTTTTAATTGATAAGCTAACTCTATCATTGAGAATTGCATAAGTGACTTTGGCACTATCACTTAATTTTTTATATTTTTCATTAACAAATAATGCTTTATGTAACATATAAAAATTTTGACTAGCTTGATTTTTAATATTTTTACGAGACATAATAAAAACCTCTTTCCAATTAAATTTGAATAGAGGTAATAAAACATTACAAATCCACATAACTTTTTGACTTGCAAACTGTAGATATTGTTGTATATAATACATATATCAAATTAAATAGCTAACGTATTGTAACGTTTTATTACCAAGTCCCAACTATTACCAGTAGTTGGGACTAAAACGTATTATGAACATTATATCATTAAAGAAGAACATATAAAAGATATTATAATTTCACTTAAAAACCCTTTATAAACATTTGACAACATCGTTATCAAGTGTTTATAAAGGGTTTTTTGAATCTAATTAAAATGCCTTTATAAAAGTATTTGTGATAGAATTTGTTTATAAAGGGTTGATAAAGTATTTATAAAGGGTTGAAGATATGAAAAGTGTTAAAGAAATAAGTGAAGAATTGGAAGTTAGTAAACAGACTGTGTTTAATAATATAAAAAGATTGAATATAGAAACAATAAAAAAGGATAATACTTCATTCATTAAAAATGATGTTGATGTAGAAAAGATCATTCAAAGAATAATCAAAAATAAAAAGAAATATGGATTTGAAAGTACTAATATAAACTCAGAAAAAGTTAAAACAGATAATAAAAACAATGAATCTAAATATGACGTTCAAATAATTGAACTACTTGAAAAGCAAATAGATACTTTAAATAAGCAACTTGAAAAGCAAGAAAAACGTCATGAAACGACAATAGAATTTTATAGAAAAGAATTACAAGAAAGGTCGAAATTACTTGAAAATCAACAAGTATTAGCATTAGAAAGTAATAAAAAAATACAAAGGTTGGAGTCTGAATTAGAAGAAGAAAGGCAACTTAATTATTCTGCTAACAAGAGACAGGACATTGAAGTTCAAGAAACAATGGACAATATGGATTCTATAAATAGTAACTCAGATAATCAAAAAGAAAAAATAGTTTCTCAGTTTAGTGATGAAAGTAAAGATAAACACGAGGATAAACAAGAAGATAGTGAATCGAAACAAAGCGATAAAATAGATGATGAACAGAAAAAGGATATAAGAATCGAAAATCATTCTAAAAAAAGTCTTTGGAGTAGACTGTTTGGTAATTAAAAATAAATATAAAAGGTGCATCAAGAGTTTATAAACCCTTGATGCACCTTTTATATTGACGGTACTTCTGATAATCATCAGTTATGTTAAACTCTAACAAAAACTAAATTATCAGAAGAATTATCTAGGGTATTAAACATAGGTAAATCAATTTTCTATCGCCAATAGTATAAACATCATCCATATTAATCTGAAGATAGCTACATAATTCTTTAACAGCATAGCCTTTATTTGTATAAGGCGCCATAAACTCTATTAAATATGGTTTGTTTTGAGGTTTCTATGTTTAATCATTTAATTTTTCATTATATAAATCGAATAATTATAAAAAGTCATCATACTTTTTATTTTTTAAAAATATTTGAAAATTTAATAGTAATCCAATTATAAGATCAAATATCATTATCATTATAATCAAGGCAACTATAATCACTGTGACACTCGTTACATAACAAGC
>NZ_KV827222.1:39360-91931 GCF_001836075.1 Staphylococcus sp. HMSC035D11 | reverse complement strand
GCTAATTTGTTAGAAATTATGTCCCAGCCTCAATTATTTCAGTATATAAACTTTAACGTAATCATAATTTCAAATAACATTTTAAGATATTTATTTTTGTTCACATAATTACTGATTATAGGTAGTAAGTTTGTATAATATATCATTTATTGTCTTTCCTCTTTATAAAAAAAAGCAGAGCTATTGTAATTATTAAGATTACTAAAGTTATCAACAAAGATTTTTCTATATCATTAATTAAAAAAAGCAATATCATAAAATTGGAATTATTAGTATCATTAGCGAAAAGAACTTATTCAATTTAAAGTCATCCTTTCAACATTTTTATTTTCTTTGGTAATTCCTTAAAGTCATTAATATTAATAAAAGTACTATATTTATAATATTGATTTATCACAGTTTATTTTTTCAAAATACAATAGTTCTGATAATACAATATTACTTTCAATATTAGTCTGTTTAATATATTATTTTATATTAATTATAATTTGTTTAGTTATTTTTAAATATAATAGGAGGAATTATTATGAAAAATTTTAACTATACTGATACAGGAGATAAAATTATAATAGAAATGTCTTTTCCTCAAAAATTCTCTTTCGTAGGGAGAGCCGATTCAGTATTTAAAAAACTACTAGAAGATAATAATGCTAAAATAACAAAATCTGATAAAGAGTAAATTGAATTTAGAAATATTATTATATAAAATAAGTGGCTAATATCTAGCCACTTATTTTTTCGCAGAAAAAATCTTAAGGGGCTTGGGGATATTCCCCAACAAGCCGGCGACGCTACCACGTATGTGGCTAGCAAAGCCAGTGCTTGCCAAACCACTATATTACTTTAATAACCTTTACATATTTTATATGCTTAGGTTATTCAAGTAATAACTTTCGAAGAAAGCGTGGTGGGAATGAATGAGTGAACGAGACACATTTGTGGCTAGCGACGATGCTGTTAAGAAAAACCGTAAACCTAACCGTAAGGAGCGTAAACAAATTAGTTTTCGAGTGAACGAAGGCGAATATTTAAAGTTACAACAATCTGCGGAAACTTTAAATATGAGTGTGCCTGCTTTCGTTAAGAAAAAGGCACAGGGAAGTCGATTGGTCGCACCAAAATTTGATAAAGAAACGCGACAATCGATAGCTAAGGATTTAAGCAAGCTAGGATCAAATGCTAATCAAATTGCTAAATATTGTAACTAACATCAATATGAGGCGCCGAATTATGAAGCATTAGAATATAATATCGAAGAATTACGTAGAAGGTTGGATGAAATATGGAAAGTCCTAAAATAAATATGATTTTAAGTCTAATTTTATTTATTGTCTGTTTAATTATGATTAGCTATTTTATTTTTTATGCACATCAATTTTGGGCAAGTATCTTTTTTTTACTTTTAGCCTTTATAGATGTTATTAAATGCTATACATCTTATAAAGAAATGAAAGAACGTGATATAAATGGCCACAGCTAAAATAAGTTCAACGAAATCAACGTCACGGGCTATTAATTACGCTGAAAAACGGGCTGAAGAAAAAAGTGGCTTAAATTGTGACATAGACTATGCCAAGGGAAGTTTCAAAGCGACACGTGAACTGTATGGAAAAACGGGTGGCAACGAAGGTCATGTGGTTATCCAGTCATTTAAGTCTGGCGAAGTAACACCAGCACAATGTAATCAACTTGGAATGGAATTAGCCGAGAAGATAGCACCTAATCATCAAGACAAGAAGAAACTCGTTTTCAACTCGTTTCAAAACAAAGACAAAGGAGATAATTATGAGTCAATTTAACCGAATTTTTGACGGTAACAATTATTTCGAATGTGATAAATGTGGAAGTTTAGCAACCATCGATGAAGATGGGAAGTTAATGCGAATGATTACGAATATACAAGGTTTGCCAGTAATTTACGAAGAAAAAAATAAAGAATCGTTTATAGATGAAAACGGAAACTTAAAATGCGACTGTAGTGATTAAAAAATTTAATATCGCTTTATTCCAATTGCTTTATTGACGTTGAGCCTCGGAACCCTTAACAATCCCCAAAACTTGTCGAATGGTCGACTTAATAGCTCATGCTATGCCGACATTCGTCTACAAGTTTAGTTAAGAGTTCTTCTCAACTTCAATAAATTTTCTCGGCATAAATGCGTGTCTAATCTTTTTTAGAACGACTAATCAAAAAATAATCTAAAAAATCACAAACCAAAATTAAAAAAATAAAAAAGCCTAAATACTCTCTCGATTTGTGAGAAAGTATTTAGGCTTTTTGAATTAATAAATTTCTTACTTCTTATGTTTATTTAACAATTAGTACTGGGACAGAACTTCTTTTAGCAATCTTATGTGTAACATCTCCTAAAACATGTTTAATATTCAAATCGACTCTATGATTACTCATAATTACTAAATCAAATTCACCATTATTTATATCTCCAGAAGTAATTTTTTCTAAGATTGTATCTTTAATATGCCCAAAATCTACATCTATTTTATATTGAATACCTCTTTTTTCTAATTCACGTAAAAATGGAGTGAGTTTTTTTTCTTTTTCTCTAATAATATCTTCTTTATGCTTATTATAATACTTTATACTAATTGCAAGATCATTTTCTGTTACAACGTGATAAATTACAACAACTGAATCTTCATCGGTGACTTTTTCTAAATAGTCAGGGATAGCACTAAAATCATTTTCGAAATCATAGGGTAATAATATATTTTTGAACATCTACACCAGCCTCCTATTACTTATTATTTAGATGTCTATTACTTATATATACCCTGAATATATATACTTATTCTGGTTCTGTTGCAAAGTGAAAAATATAGCTAACCACTATTTGAAATTTTAAGATACTTTTTTAGAGCATTTAGAGAGATTTATAGAATAATAAACAGGTTAAAAAGTAATAGGAAAAATAGGATTTGGATAAAAAAATCAATCCTATTTATAGCATTGACGTCGACTGAAGCCTATGAAATCAACTAAAATAATAGTATTCAGACAATTTAAAGTGGTCTTGTAACAATTGTAAATAGTATGCAATATTAGAGGTTATAGTATCGATAAATTCTTATTCAATATTAACTATAAGTATTGTTATATCAGCGTTTATGATAATTTTAAAAAGAGCACTTAATTAAAAGAAAATAGAGATATAGATGTATTCTAATATTGATTGGACCATTTCAATTAATATTATTAAATAAGCAGTTAACATAAGTGATAATTATCAGAAGTTCCGTCACTATAAAACTAATTATTATCCATTTTTATCCTTTCTTTAAGATTGAGAGATAGTAAAAAAGTTAACTACACTTGTAGCTAACTTTTTTTGTTCGAAGAAAATAAAAATGCACCTAAGAATAATAAAGGAAAAATAACGAATAAACGAGTAATAAAAAAGTTGGTAGGTAAAAATATATAAATAATAAAAGATAATATGAAACAAAGAAAATATATTTTTTTATTTGTACTCATGTCATCACATCTCCAGTATTATTGTATTATAACTTTTTTAATTGTTCTTTAGGTTGCCAATCTCCGCTATTAGTTCAGAACATTATCTAAAGATTGCTACCAATCTAAAAATATAATACTAATGTAGGAGGCTAATAGATAAATGATAACTTTTATATACCAACTTATTTTATTTTTTATAATTATAGGAACGTATGCTTTAATGCGTGGAGGATATATGGATATTGAATGGAATTTTTTATTATCTATGTATGGCATGTTCGTTGGATACTTGGTAATGTTCTATTTTTCGATTTATACTAATACTGACTTTAGTAGAAGAACAATAAAAATAATAGCAACAATCAGTATTATTTTAATGACTATTATCTTAGTTATTTTAGGACATTTGTTGTTTATTTTATTAACAGAATAAAGATACAAAAGGGCTTTTCTAGACATGAATATATAATCTACTTTTTATTTTTATATAGATAATTACCAATAAATTCTACTAAAAAATGAATAATTGTACCTAAAATAATAGCTGATAAACAAAGTAAGGTGATACTATAATTGTCGCTTAATGAAAATAAAAAATACAATAAAATCAAAACTCCAACTAATGTTATTTTAAAAGTCTTTTTATCTACTTTTGCCATCTCCTTTTCTAAGTTTAAGTTAACAATAAATAATATTTATTATCATTTATGATTATCAAAAGTTATGTTAATGGAATAAATTAATAAACTTTTCATTAATAGAACAATAATATAGATGTCATACAGCTGAGACGTTTGAGCGTCTCAGCTTTTTGCATAATAAAAGAGCAGTTATAATCGATTGTTATTATGACAAATGTAATAGTTAAAATCACACACAGAATGTGCTTAACACGTCATATCACATATTTAAAAGGAAGTGAGTGACTTAATAAATATATTCAAGATAAGTTATAACTACAGATTATTTCATTTGTATATTTATATCATTTTGTCGATTATTTCATAATGTGTAAGATAGATATATTTTGAAGTAATTAAGTAAAAAATAAACAAATTTTTCAATTTAATTTAAAAATTTAAAAAATTCCGTGAAATATATTTCGTTTTTTAGTAAACTGTCTACTAAGGAAGAAAGTAAGTAGTGAGATATTGTTTGATTTGAAGCCATACCTCACATCTAAATTAAATATAAGGGGATGACAGTAGATTATGGATTTATTAATTGGTACGTTGTTTTTAGTTTTAGTCTTAGTGATTTTTACGTTATTTACATATAAAGCACCTAGTGGTATGCGTGCGATGGGAGCTTTAGCTAATGCAGCCATTGCGACATTTTTAGTAGAAGCTTTTAACAAATATGTAGGTGGAGAAGTATTTGGTATTAAATTTTTAGAACAACTAGGTGACGCTGCGGGAGGTCTTGGTGGTGTCGCTGCTGCTGGGTTAACGGCCTTAGCTATTGGTGTTTCACCTGTGTATGCATTAGTTATCGGAGCTGCTTGTGGTGGTTTAGACTTACTTCCTGGGTTCTTTGCTGGGTATATTGTAGGTTATCTTATGAAATATACAGAAAAATATGTTCCAGATGGTGTAGATCTTATTGGTTCAATCGTTCTTCTTGCACCACTTGCACGTTTAATTGCGACGGGTTTAACGCCAGTAGTGAATAATACATTACTAAAAATTGGTGACATTATTAAAAGTAGTACGGACACAAATCCAATTATTATGGGGATTATTCTTGGAGGCATTATTACTGTTGTAGGTACAGCACCGTTAAGTTCAATGGCTTTAACCGCATTACTTGGTTTAACTGGCGTGCCAATGGCCATTGGTGCTATGGCTGCATTTAGTTCGGCATTTATGAATGGTACGCTGTTCCATCGTTTAAAATTAGGAGATCGTAAGTCAACGATTTCAGTAAGTATTGAACCGTTATCTCAAGCTGATATTGTCTCTGCTAATCCGATACCAGTGTATGTGACAAACTTCTTTGGAGGAGCTGTTGCAGGTTTAATTATCGCTTTATCTGGTATGATCAATGATGCGACAGGTACAGCAACACCCATTGCAGGATTCTTAGTGATGTTTGGTTTTAATAGTCCAATGAAAGTGATTATCTATGGTGTTGTAATGGCAATTGTGGGTGGTTTAGCAGGTTTTCTTGGTTCTCTTGTATTCAAAAAATATCCGATTGTTACAAAACAAGATATGATAGATCGTGAAGCAAAAAGAAAAGTTAAAACAGCATAAATATGAGTGACTTCTTTGTCAAAATATGGCAAAGAAGTTTTTTGTTGTATGTTTTAAATTTTCTATCTTATGTTTTTTGTGTAATAATATAATAAAAAGTTACACATATTGTAACGTTCATACACATCATGTGTATTGAATTTTAAATGCTAAATCTCTGACAAAGGAGTGGGCTAAGATGCAAAATTTAAGAAATAGAAATTTTTTAACATTACTTGATTTTTCAAAAAAAGAAATGGAATTCTTACTTAATCTCTCTGAAGATTTAAAACGTGCAAAATATGCTGGTATTGAACAACAAAAACTTAAAGGTAAAAATATCGCTTTAATTTTCGAAAAAAATTCTACACGCACACGTTGTGCGTTTGAAACAGCAGCTTATGATCAAGGTGCTCATGTGACGTATCTTGGGCCTACAGGTACACAAATGGGAGTAAAAGAAACGGCTAAAGATACGGCTCGTGTTTTAGGTGGTATGTATGACGGTATCGAATATCGCGGATTTTCTCAACGTACTATTGAAGAAATTGCAGAATATGCTGGTGTTCCGGTTTGGAATGGTTTAACGAATGAAGATCATCCAACACAAGTGCTTGCTGATTTTTTAACTGCAAAAGAAGTATTAAAAAAACCTTATGAAGACATTCATTTCACATATATTGGTGATGGACGCAATAATATGGCAAATGCATTGATGCAAGGCGCAGCTATTATGGGAATGACATTCCATCTTGTGTGTCCGAAAGAGTTAAGACCTAAAGATGAGTTACTAAAAACATGTCAGTCATTGGCTGATAAAAACGGCGGTACTATTTTAGTGACTGACAATATTGACCAAGGGGTGAAAGGATCGGATGTGATTGCTACAGATGTGTGGGTATCGATGGGTGAACCTGACGATACTTGGGAAGAACGTATTAAATTATTAGAACCTTATCGTGTAACAAAAGAATTAATAGAAAAAACAGGCAATCCACATACCATTTTTGAACACTGTTTACCTGCTTTCCATAATGCAGAAACAGAAATTGGTAAACAAATTAAAGAAAAATATGGTTTGAATGAAATGGAAGTCACAGATGAGGTCTTCGAAAGTGATCGTTCTGTTGTCTTTCAAGAAGCCGAAAACAGAGCACATACGATTAAAGCAGTAATGGTGGCAACTTTAGGCGAATAGAGAAAAAAGGGGGACCTATGGATGTCTAAAATCGTGGTCGCATTAGGTGGCAATGCTTTAGGGGAATCACCGAAAGAACAATTAGAGCTTGTAAAAGGAACAGCTCAATCATTAGTTGGTTTAATAAACAAAGGATATGAAGTTGTCATTAGTCATGGGAATGGACCACAAGTGGGAAGTATTAATTTAGGATTAAATTATGCAGCAGAACATGAACAAGGCCCGCCTTTCCCATTCCCTGAATGTGGCGCAATGAGTCAGGCGTATATTGGCTATCAAATGCAAGAAAGCTTACTTAACGAACTCCATACTTTAGGTATCAATAAAGAAGTTGTAACACTCGTAACACAAGTCGAAGTAGCGAGCGATGATCCAGCGTTTCAACATCCAACGAAACCTATTGGCTTATTTTATACAGAAGAACAAGCAGATAAAATGAGACAAGAAAAAGGATATACATTTATGGAGGATGCAGGACGTGGGTATCGTCGCGTTGTGCCTTCTCCTCAACCTATTAATATTGTTGAACTTGATAGTATTGAAACACTCATTAAACATGGCACGCTTGTCATTGCAGCTGGTGGTGGCGGTATCCCAGTTGTTAAGGAACAAAGTGGTCGTTATCAAGGTGTCGATGCAGTCATTGATAAAGATAAGACAAGTGCATTACTTGCAGCTCATTTACAATCGGATCAATTAATTATTTTAACAGCTGTTGATTATGTTTATATTAATTACGGAAAAGACAATCAAGAAGGACTAGGTGACGTCACAGTCGATGATATGAAAGGATATATTGCCGATAATCAATTTGCGAAAGGCAGTATGTTGCCAAAAGTAGAAGCAGCTCTTCAATTTATTGAAAAGAATCCCAAAGGTAGTGTGTTGATTACTTCTTTATCAGGTTTAAATGATGCGCTAGAAGGTAAAATTGGTACACGTATTACAAAATAAATAGTTATATTAAATCGCTTGAGCCTAATATATGTATTTTACATATGTAGGCTCAAGTTTTTTTATGAGTTACTCAAATATCTAATAGTTACAAGTTCTACTTCGGATTGTCTGAGGTTATATTCATAGACCATTTCATTTTAAAACATCCTTTGATTTAATCAAAGAATAATGTAAACTTATTATTATATAAAGTTTACAATTATGAGTTTTATTAGTGTATTTTAAAAGATAGGAGTGACAAACATCATGACATTAAATCTAGCAGAACGTGTATTGAATGGAGAAGCGTTAACTAAAGAAGAGTGTCTAAGTCTATTTCAAGACGAAACGATTGATACGTTTGAATTATTAAATGAAGCCTATATAGTAAGAAAACATTATTACGGTAAAAAAGTAAAACTGAATATGATTTTAAACGCGAAAAGTGGCATATGTCCGGAAGATTGTGGTTACTGTGGTCAATCTGTCAAAATGAAAGAAAAACAACGTTATGCTTTAGTGGACCAAGAACAAATTAAAGCAGGGGCACAAGTCGCGACAGACCATAAAATTGGAACGTATTGTATTGTAATGAGTGGACGTGGTCCTTCGAATAAAGAAGTAAATCATATTTGTGATACGGTAGAAGATATTAAAGCTATTCATCCACAACTTAAAATTTGTGCGTGTTTAGGTTTAGTCGATGATGAACAAGCGACACAATTAAAAGAAGCCGGTGTTGATCGCTATAATCATAATTTAAATACAAGTGAACGTTACCATGAGGAAGTTGTTTCAACACATACATATGAAGATAGAGTGAATACGGTTGAAATTATGAAAGAACATAATATTTCACCATGTTCTGGTGTGATTTGTGGCATGGGAGAAACAGATGAAGATATTATCGATATGGCATTTGCGTTAAAAGAGATTGATGCAGACAGTATTCCAGTAAACTTCTTACATCCGATTAAAGGTACCAAGTTTGGTGGGTTAGACTTGTTATCTCCAACAAAGTGTCTACGTATCTTAGCTCTGTTTCGATTGATTAATCCTACTAAAGAAATTCGAATTGCGGGTGGTCGTGAAGTCAATTTACGTTCACTTCAAGCAACTGCACTTCAAGCAGCCAATTCTATCTTTGTAGGCGATTATTTAGTAACAGGCGGACAACCTAATGAGCTTGATTACCAAATGATTGAAGATATGGGATTTGAGATAGACGGGTAGTGAACATATTATAAAACACCTTCTAGCAGTTTTGGTTAGAAGGTGTTTTATTTAATATCTATTTTTCAGTATTTTTTCTTGCTTTATACGCATGAGTTGCTGCTGCACTTGCATTTTGAGAAGCTTCTGCGGCATTTTCATTGGCTGCTCTAGCGCTATGTGCCGCTCTTTCTGCCCATATTGCAGATGCTTGGGAATTGGATGCTGCTAATTCTGACGCGTATTTTGCTGCTTTAGCATCTACACTTGTTTGAGTAACAGTAGAAAGAATTTGTTGTTGTTGCCCTTCCATACGTGCTTGATGTGATTCTGTTTCATATAAATTAATGGCTTCTTTTAAAGTATCAGCGCGTTGGTTATAAAGATAACTAAACATTGAACGTAAAGAATGAATGTGAGTATAAGCTTTTGGAATACGTTGTTGGGCTTTAGAAGCTGCTACAGTGTGGTGTATATCAGTTAATGTGTGTTGATGACGTTGAATATTATGTTGATGCTGTTGAATATCGGGTTGATCTTTCAGCTCTTTTTCAGCTTTTTTATATCCTTTCGATTTAGTAATTGATTTGTTTTCAGGTCTGATATTTTTATTTTTGACGAACCAGACGATAAGTAAAATGAGTCCAATCATCATAAGGCTAGTTGAGTGATAGATAAACAATGATATGAGTATCATCACAAGACTCGGTAATAATAATATTAACATGTTTTTCTTTTTGACTTGTTTTAATGTTAAGTGTTTTATCTCTTGTTCTTCTTGACGAATGAGTTTATTTTGAAACTCTTTTTGATCATGTGCTTTAATTAATAATGCGATATCTGACATTAACTGTTCTTTTGTTTGATACATATATTAACTACTCCTTATTCCATATTGAAATCTGAGAATTTAACTTGTGTAACGTCTTTATCTTTAGGTGAGAGGTCAACGAGTTTTTGATGTTTATTATCTAATTTAATCATTGTATATTTATAATCGTCATCATCCGCATCATCTCCTCTAAGGGCTGAAGGATTTGCTGTAAAGGTTCCAATATACTCTACATTTTTAGTGGGATATTGAGATTGACCTGTTTCAACGCTTGTATAAAACATAAAACTATCTTTGTCGGTAGCGGATTGATTCATCGCCTTACCAATATCATTTTGGAAATCTTTTTTAGAAATGTTATTTGTAGTTAGTAATGTGAATAAAGGTTTTCCGTTATCTGTGGTTAATTCTATATAGCTTTTAACATCTTGATAAGGTGTTTCGTCATAGTCAACGTCTTTACTATCTAGTGTTTTTTTGACTTCGTTGGCATCTAACTTACTAATTAAGCTAGGTGGAATTTCTAAAGAATCATCGAATGCAATCATTTTCATCTTGCCGGCTTTCGTGAGGTATATCCAATCTACTTTTGATTCTCCATTGGAATTACTTACGGTATATAAAAAGTGTTCCTTTTTATCATTAATAATATCTTTAATAGAAATATCTTTTTTATGTTCGATACTTTGGCTACATCCTGTCAGTGAAAAAGTGAATATTGCTAAGCTCATTATGATGAGGAAAGGTTTGAATTTTTTCATAGTAACAACTCCTTAATAAAATTTTTAAAATGAACATGTAGGATGTATATATTACAACCTACATGTTATGAGGTCATACTTCATTTCTTAGATAAATCATTTGTAGTTTGATAAGTTCTACGGTGAATTGTTTTAATAGATGATCAGGAGAAATCAATCGTAACGAGCGATGATATTGAAAACATAAGTCAATTGCTTCATTAGGATTTAAATTCATTTGAACGTCATATGTTTTATCGTTTTTATTTAAAATTTTAATGTCATCACGTATTTTTAACGTTTCGTATAGCTTAAATGTCACTTCATATGTCACTTGAACACGTAAGTCATCTTGATGTGAATATTTAGGAGAACGTTTAATAAAGTAGCTATTTTTACTTTGTTCAAATTGAATTTGTAACTCAAGATCTGAGTGCAGCGTTGATTCATATAGATAATGTCGAATATTATCTATATCTCGTTGAATCGTTCTAGGATTCACATTAAATTCTGTTGCAAGTTCTAATTTGTTGACTGTTTCATTTTTTAATAATTTATCGTAGATATTTAATACTCTAAATGCTTGTTCCATAGGCGAAAGCTTCCTTTCACAAAACCTAAATTTATTATAAGAAACGACCTTAGACATGATAGGTCATTTCTTTAAAAGTTTTTATTTTATAAAAATTGTATTTTTCGCTTTAAATGGCGTACTATTTAAATTTGAAAATTTAAGTTAGTTATATCGTGTCTAACCTAGTCATTTCCCAGGACATATGAATAAAGAATGAACCATTCTATTAATTCAGATGGATTAGTCGATATGAGTTTTAAATAAGGGCGTAGTGTATGATTTTGATTCAATTTGTGAAAGATTTTAGTGAAATTGCAGTTTAATAATGTTTCATCGTTAGTGCATGATTGACCAAATTCAATACGTTCATATTGAGCGATTATCGTTTGTGGCGTTTCATTTAGATTATTGAGTTCTGTAATGATTTCGTGATATATCATGTCATTCACCTCCATTTCTCACGTTGGAAACTAAAGGCGCCTGACAAGGCGACTTCTTTATTATTAGAAGGGGAGGTACTTTTAAGAAATAGAAATCAGCATAATGAAAAAAATGCCACTCTTATCAATTGAGGTAAGGGTGGCACGATGTTGAGATAAATTTAGAAATGGTATATAAAAGTCTCGCGCATTCATGCGCGAGACTTTTTGTCATTGATATTTCTTCTTTATCCTGATATCAAATCTTTTTCATTTATAGAATAGTCTTGTTTGAGAAGAATATATATAATCATTTAATGACGTTTTTGAAAATTTTTTCCAAAAGAAGAAATTGCCTAATGATGACAATATGAAATGATATAATATCTTTGAAATGATAAGAAATTTTATAGAAAAGAAGGGGTATCATGTCTCAATATGTCATTACAAATGGAAGAATTTATACGGAAGCACAAGTTATTGAAAAAGGGTATCTTGTCGTAGAAAATGGCAAAATTAGTGATATTCAAAAAGGTGATTATAAAGGTCATTTAAATCAAATAGATGTAGCAGGAAAGCATGTGTTACCAGGTTTTATCGATATTCATATTCATGGTGGCTATGGAGAAGATGCGATGGATGCATCGTATGACGGCTTAAATCATTTAGCTAAACAATTATTGTCTGAAGGTACAACAACATTTTTAGCAACAACGATGACGCAATCTGATGAGAATATTGAAAAAGCATTGAACAATATTGTCGCTTGTTATGAAAATCAAACGTTAGGTGAAGCGGCTGAAATCGGTGGCGTACATTTAGAAGGACCATTTATTTCTGAACACAAAGTAGGGGCACAAAACCCTAAATATGTACAACGTCCTACTGTTGAAAAAATTCGACATTTTCAAGAGGTAGCGAAAGGATTAATTAAAATCATTACTTTTGCCCCAGAAGTCGAAGGTGCTCATGAGACGTTAAATGAATTGCGTGATGATATCATCTTTTCAATGGGACATACTGTTGCCACATTTGAAGAAGCAAATGAAGCGGTAGAACGAGGTGCGAAACATGTAACGCATCTTTACAACGCTGCAACACCTTTTGAGCATCGTAATCCAGGTGTGTTTGGTGCCGCATGGACCAATCAAAGTTTAAACACTGAAATTATTGGTGATGGGATTCATTCACATCCTGCTGCTGTAGATATTGCATATAAGCAAAAAGGAGCTACTCACATGTATTTAATTACAGATGCCATGCGTGCCAAAGGTATGAAAGATGGTGAGTATGATTTAGGTGGACAAAATGTGATTGTTAAAGGGAAAGAAGCACGTTTAGAAAATGGCACACTTGCAGGCAGTATTTTAAAAATGAATGAAGGACTGCATAATTTAATTCAATTTACGCATGATAGTTTAGACCACTTATGGCGAGTGGCAAGTTTAAATCAAGCCATTGCACTTAATATTGATAAGCAAAAAGGAAGCTTAAGCATAGGAAAAGATGCAGATATCGTAATTGTAGACGACCATATACAAGTAGATACAACGATTAAATCAGGTACCATTCATCATTTTTAAGACTACTCGCATGGTGAAAAATGAATAATTTAGTATCTCTTTATCTTTTTAGGTTTATATATATGAAGTTTAGTGTATATACATAGTAAATCTACATAATATATGAATTCTAAGTAAAGGAGGGATAGATAATGCAAAATGATTTAAGATTTCCAAGTGCAAAAAATTTCTTTACTACTTTAGGATGGTTATCGGTCATTGCTTTATTAGCAGTTGTAGTAGTCAATGCGCTTTATAATAGTTCTTTTAAAAGTTGGTCAGATATCAGTGTGAATTTCACTCAAACGGATTTAATTTTCTTGATTACTTTCGCAATTATTGCGATAGTTTGTATTATTATTTCATTGCTTTTAAAATTATTTAAACATCCATAGGAAGTAAAGTTAATATATTAAAAGGGACAGAACTCGAACGTTCTGTCCTTTTTAGTGGTTTAAATAATTAAATATGACATCATCAATAATAATATCTACATTCGGATGCGTTTGTAAAATAGAGGCAGGTAATGTTTCAGTTTTTGAACCATTCACTAAACGCTCAATAGCTTCTTGTTTACGTTCTCCAAAAGCTAATAAAATGATACGTTTTGCGCGCATAATAGATTGTAATCCCATAGAAATGGCTTGTTTTGGAACATCATCAATCGTATCAAAATGAATACTATTTGCTTTAATCGTAGAATCAGTTAAATCTACAACGCGTGTTTGACTATCAAAAGATGTACCTGGTTCATTGAAACCGATATGGCCATTTTCTCCAATACCTAATAATTGAATATCGGGTTGTCCTATAGAGAATAGACGCTGTTCATAAGCATATGCTTCGTCTTCAAGATCAGGTGCGTCTCCTCTTGGAATGTAGATATGATCTTCATTCCATTCGTTATGATTAAATAAAAGCTCATGCATATATGTGTAGTAGCTTTGAGGGTGTGATGAATTAAGACCCACATACTCATCTAAGTTAAATGTTTTAATATCATTTAAATTCACACGATTTGCCGTTAATAATTCAGATAATCGTGGATAAATCTCTGTCATCGTATTACCTGTCGCTAATCCAAGAGTAGCTGTCGGCGTGCTTTGTATTAACTTTAATAACTCAACTGCTACATAATCACTTGCGATAGATTTGTTTTTTAAATTGATCAATTTCATCATCTAAACGCCTCCATATGTTTATGAATGATTTTTTACTGCTTCAACAAATCGTTCGGTAATTTGTTTAGGTCGTGTAATCGCACCACCAACTACTGTACAATGAACACCAAGTTCGTTCACTTTTTTATACATGTCAGGTGTGATGACATTACCCTCTGCAATGACTTTTGTGTTTACTTGATTAAGTACTTCCTTTAAAAATTCAAAATCATTTTCATATAATATATGACCCTTTGTATAAGATGTATACCCTCTTAGAGTGGTTCCAATATAGTCAAAACCTAATTGATCTGCATAAATAGCTTCTTCAATCGTTGAGATATCAGCCATAATTTCAATATCAGGCGCTTTTTCTCTAATATATTTCACAAGTTCTTCAAGAGATTCTTTTGGACGTTTTTGTTTAGTAGCATCTAAAGCAATGACTTCACAACCGCTTTCAATGAGTTCATTTACCTCTTTTGAAGTTGCAGTTATAAATACACTTGAGTTAGTGTAATCTCGTTTAACAATTCCGATAACTGGTAAATTGATCTCCTTGCGAATAGCTACAATATCTTCTATAGAGTTAGCACGTATACCTACTGCACCGCCTTGATAAGCAGCTAAAGCCATTTTTGACATAATGAACGAAGAATGTAAAGGTTCTTCAGGTAAAGCTTGGCAAGAAACGATTAATCCTTGTGGTAACATATCATTCACTCCGTAACATTTATATTTATAAATAGAATATATCGAGTTTGTGGTTATTTATACAATACTGTTGAATTGATTTACTCATATCATAACATTAAGAAAATTATTATCAATTTAAAATTATAAATTGAAAAATATTTTCATTTATAATAAATTAGATATAAGCTATTTAATTGAGTAAAGAGGAGGATTGTAAAATGAAATTTGAAAATAGAGTTCAGCGTTGTCGTCATTTATTAACAAAAACAGATAAACGAATTATAGAATATATACAAAAGCATCCACTTGATGATAGTTTCTCAACAATTAATTCGTTGGCTTATGCAATTGAAACATCGCCAGCTACAATAACGCGTTTCAGTAACAAATTAAATTACGATAATTTTCAAGATATGAAGTTTAGTTTGCAACATGAAAAATCAGAGAAATCTGTAGAAAATGCACCATTAGTACAACTTATACATCGTTATCATCAAAATATCATTCAACAAACTGGAGAGTTTATTTCTGAGGAAAAAATTAAACGCTTAGCACATAATTTAAAAACATGTAGACAGGTGAATTTCGCAGGTTTAGGGAGTTCAGGTTTAACAGCAAGTGAATTTTATTATCGTGCCATGCGTATGGGGATAAAAGGTTTAGTATCCACAGATGCTCATCAAATGAAGATTTCTGCGTCATTATTATCATCGAATGATATGTTTGTAGCAATTTCAAATAGTGGGGAAACAAGTGAGCTTATCGATGCGGCTAAAATAGCACGAAATCAAGGCGCTTATGTTGTTGTAATTACTAATTTTGAAGGAAGCACAATTACTAAAAATGCAGATTTAGTGCTGATTACGTCTGCGCAGTCCAATAATAATGATTCAAGATTTATTAATTCACAGATTGCAACTCACTTTTTATTAGATCTTGTGAGTTACATTCTTCTTGGAGATCCTTACATGCATAAACTCTATCAACAAACACGTCAAGTTGTTCTAAACCATGGGAGCAAATAAATAAGAGGACTAGAATGCGTAGTCCTCCATGTTTATAACTACTATTGTATTGCACCGTACAAAGCTGCATTATTACCACTTCGAGTCGTCTGAAGACGTGCTATTCCATAATGAGGCGGAAGGTAATAATGAATTTTAGGCTTAATATATTTTAATAGTTTATCTTTTTGAGAAGAGATACCTCCACCAATCAAGATAAGTTCAGGATCATAGATAATTTGTAATTGAGCGATACCTTCAGCTACTGAATGGCTCCACTCTTCTAAAATATTGATTGCTACAGTGTCATTTTCTTCAGCTAATTCAAATAATTTTGGTACGTTAGTGTCATACTTAAAGTGATGTAATAGCATTAAATCTTTTAGCGCTGAAGTTGAAGCCCTTTGTTCAAATGTTTTGTCATCGGAAGAACGATAAAGCAAATAACCAATTTCATTTGCTCGATGACGTGCACCTTGATAGATTCCAATAGATTTATTATAAAATGCACCGCCAATTCCTGTTCCTAAAGTAAGACAAAAGATGTTATTTTCTTCATAATTATGCAAAGAAAGTTCCCCAAGTAATGCTGCATCTACATCGTTGTAAACAGTTATATTTGAGGACAATTCCTTGAAAACATTTAAAAAATTTGTGCCATCAAAATTTTGAATAGTTGGTCCAGTGTAAACAATTTCTCCACGAGTTGAATCTACAACGCCAGCACTTGAGATACCAATTTGAGGATTTTTAAGCTGATATTTTTTTATAAATGCATCAATGATTAAGTATATTTCGTTCGTTATTAAAATGTGAATATTGTCTGGAGTAGCAATAGTTTTATAATCAATAATGTTTAATTCATTGTTAATTACTGCAAGTTTTATATTAGTGCCCCCGATATCAACTGCAATTTTATACATATAAAAAACCTCCTTAGTTTTCTTTATAACTACTATAAATCATTTTTAGTCCTCTAGTTTTAATTTGAAAATTATTTTCATTAAATTTAGAATTATTTGTTAATATTTTTCATATAGTATTGTATAAAAATATGATAGCGTTTACAATTCGAAATATAAATAGAATATATTGCTGTTGAATTAATAATAAAATTATAAAAAATTCAGATCATATATTGGAGGATTTCGAATGGAAGAACAATTAAAAGGATTATATGCAGCATTACTTGTCCCATTTGATGAAAATGGTCAAGTTAAAGAAGAAGGATTAAAACAAATCGCAAAGAATGCAATAGAAGTTGAACAATTAGACGGTTTATATGTAAATGGAAGTTCTGGAGAAAATTTCTTAATTAGTAAAGAACAAAAGAAACAAATCTTTAAAGTTGTAAAAGAAGCGGTTGGAAATGATGTGAAATTAATTGCTCAAGTAGGTTCACTAGATTTAAATGAGGCCATCGAGCTTGGAAAGTATGCCACAAATTTAGGATATGATGCATTATCAGCAGTAACACCATTCTATTATCCGTTTTCTTTTGAAGAGATTAAGCAATATTACTTCGATATTATTGAAGCAACGCAAAATAAAATGATAATTTATGCCATTCCGGATTTGACTGGTGTAAATATTAGTATCAACCAATTTGAAGAATTGTTTAATAATGAAAAAATTGTAGGAGTAAAATATACTGCGCCAAATTTCTTCTTACTTGAAAGAATTAGAAAAGCATTTCCAGATAAGTTGATTTTGTCTGGATTTGATGAAATGTTAGTTCAAGCAGTTATTTCTGGAGTAGATGGTGCAATTGGTTCTACATATAATGTGAATGGCCGTCGTGCACGTCAAATTTATGATTTAGCTCGTGAAGGTAAAGTTGAAGAAGCTTATAAAATTCAACATGATACTAATAATATTATTGAAACAGTTTTAAGCATGGGTATTTACCCTACTTTAAAAGAAGTATTAAAAACACGAGGCATCGATGGTGGAGTACCTAAACGTCCATTTTCACCATTTAATGAAGCAAATCGTAAAGAATTAAATCAATTAATTGAAACTTATAACTTGTAATTACGACACAATTTAAACGACAGAATATAAACAAGGGGTGTTCCTTATGCAACATATAGGATTTGGGTTATGGAATTGGATAGCAGTTATCGTCTATCTTGTGGCAATGTTATTAGTAGGTGCCTATTTTACTAAACGTGCAAGCCAAGATACTGATAGTTTCTTTAAAGCAAGCGGACGTTTACCATCGTGGGCAATTGGTTTTTCTATTTATGCGACTACATTAAGTGCAATTACGTTTATGTCTACACCTGAAAAAGCTTTTTTAACTGATTGGGCCTATATAGCAGGAAATATTGCAATTGTAGCAATCATTCCAATATTAATTGCTTTTTATGTTCCATTCTTTAAAAAATTACATGTAACTTCAGCTTATGAGTATTTAGAAGCACGATTTGGACCAAGTATACGTTTAATTGGATCATTATTATTTATTATTTTTCACTTAGGACGTATTGCAATCGTTATTTATTTACCAACTTTAGCAATAACTGCTGTATCTGATATTAATCCATACATTGTAGCAAGTTTAGTAGGTATTTTATGTATTTTATATACATTTTTAGGTGGATTCGAAGGAGTCGTTTGGAGTGATTTTATCCAAGGTGTCATTTTACTTGGTGGAGCATTGCTTATCATTATCATCGGTGCTTTTGAAATAAAAGGTGGATTTGGCACAATTGTACATGATGCTATTGCGAATAAAAAAATTCTTAGCGCAGATAATTGGAAACTTAACTCAGCAGCAGCGGCGATCCCAATTATTTTCCTGGGAAATATTTTTAATAATTTACATCAATATACAGCGAGCCAAGATGTAGTACAACGTTATCAAGCATCAGAATCTATGGAAGAAACCAAAAAATCATTATGGACAAATGGTGTCTTAGCACTAATTTCAGCGCCTATTTTCTATGGCATGGGTACGATGATGTATTCATTTTATCAGCATCAAGAAACATTGCCTAAAGGTTTTAATACATCATCAATTGTTCCATATTTTATTTTGACTGAAATGCCCCCATTTATTGGTGGATTACTTATTGCAGCAATATTCGCTGCAGCACAATCAACAATTTCATCAAGTTTAAATTCAATTTCAGCATGTACTTCTGAAGATATTAAACATCGCTTCTTTGGAAAAAAGGATGATAAATCAGAAGTGAAATTTGCTCGATTAATTATTGTGATAGCAGGTTTATTAAGCTATGGTATTTCGATGTATTTAATTGCAGCAGATTCTAATAATTTATGGGATTTATTCTTACTTATTACTGGATTATTTGGTGTGCCGTTAGCTGGAATATTTGCAGTTGGGATATTCACAAGACGTGCAAATACATTTGGTGTCATTGTCGGACTATTTGCAGGAGTAATTATCGCTTATTTACTTCATGGAATAGGTGGAGGAAACTCACCATTTTACGTATCAATTATTTCATTTTTAGTTGCTTTTATTTTAGGTTATATCGTAAGCTTGCTTGTACCATCTAAAAATGTAAAAGATATTACTGGTTTAACGATTTACGACAAAAATAAAGCTTCTACATATATATCTAAAATAGCAAAAAGAAATTGATTTTTAATATTAAGAGAGTAGGAAAATGAATTCATTGTCAATTCAATCTTACTCTTTTTTCTATGCTATGATAAATTTATATACATCACTTATATTGGAGAATAACAATGAAAATAATAAAAATTATTGGTATGTTTCTTTTAGCGATAATCATTATGGGAATTTCTCAAATAATCTCGCTATTATTTGATATAATTATACCATTTTATGGAATCGGAACGATTTTATCGAGTATCACTTATATTTTACTTACATTTCTCGTCGTAAGATGGATAATTACTCATGTATTTAAAGAAACTCTATCTTCATATCGAATGACAAAACCTGTATTTCATCCGATTTATTTGATTTTAGGGATTGCATTACCGTGCGTAATATATGCGATTTATTTTATTTTTATACCGGGAGATTTTAAGGTACATCATTTTAATTCAATCAGTAAGACGATACACGACTTGAGTTACATTATTTTTATGCAAGCTGCAGCTGGTGCTATTGTCGAGGAAATGGTGTGTCGAGGTCTTTTAATGGGCTATATTGAAAAGAAAACAAACATTCGAATAGCAATCATCGTTACTTCACTGTTCTTTGGCGTCATTCATTTATTGAATGGTGCTCTAAATGTGACAAGTTTCTTTTTATTGTTAGTTAGTGGCACTTTAGTTGGTATGATGTTTGGTATAGCAACGTATCGATTTAACACCATTTGGGCGAGTATCACCTTGCATTTCTTTTGGAATGTCTTTCAAGTTGTTTATATCACTACAAAAGAAACTGACTATAACGTCTTTCAATATGTTTTACGTTTTAAAAATATGGTGCTTACAGGAGGACAGTTTGGTTTTGAAACATCTATCGTCTCTACGATAGGCTATATCATTGTGATTATTGTTCTGTTAATGTGCTGTACGCCATATAAAGGTAGCAACTTATAACACATTCAAAAGTAGTTGTAATTGTTTTATACTTAAAGTAAAGATAAATAAACGTAGTTAAGGAGAAAAGTTATGAAAAAGATAGTGGTAGTAACGCTTATTCTCATATTATCTATTGGCTTAGTGGGATGTCATCGATTGTCTAAAGAGGATAGTGACCCTTCGGACAAAGCGGATACACAAGAAGAACATTCAACAGAAGAAAATAAGAATTCTGATGATCAAGATATCAGTCTAGAACCAGATACAAAGATACCGGATCATGTTTTTGAAAAAACATCAGTACGACATACACAGATTTCTGAAAAAACGATTAAAAAAGATATTAAAACGTATATTAACATTGATAAAAAAATCAATGATACGATGAATACATATAAAATGAAATTATATTCCAATCAAAAGTTATCTAACACAGAAGCGAACAAATTAAAAAAGCTTGTTCAATTAGAGAATGAGAATGATACAAATTTTGCACAATACATTCAAAATAATCAGATGCCAAATAATGATTATGTGATCTATACTGATAAAATAAGTCGTTATATTTCAACAGCCAATCGCATAGAGCAAAAAAGTTTAGAAATCTCATTAAAATCGGATGATGATACATCTATTTTTAATGATATTGAGCAAGTGAATAAAGATCAAGACATTGTAAATGATCAAGAAAAACAAGATATTGCCAATTTCTTGGAAGATAAAAATATTAAAACTGAAACATTTAATGAGGATTCAAATCATATTGATATAGATTGATCGAATGAATTAAAAAAGGAGTGGACCGACGAATTCAAAATGAATTCCGTTCCACTCCTTTTTTGGCGAAATAGTTGTCGACTTCATTTAACAGGTATCCTTTTTTAGCTAAACATTGCGATAAAGTAACTCACAATAATCACAATACCCGTTACACCATTATGAATCATATGAACCATCATACTATCTCTAACGTTATGACGACGATGATAAGCGAGATAGAACACCATCCCCATTATGATATACATTAAGACCGCAACCCAATTTGAAATACCATGTTGGGAAGCAAAAATAAGTGAGGATAAAATAAATGGTAACCAGAAACTGCTACGTTTAAATAGCGTTTCTTTAAAGATACCTCGATAAATTAATTCTTCTAAATAGGGCGCTACAAACGTAAGGGTGAGTGCAAATACTATGACAGGAAACGCTTGTCCAAGTTGATCGGGAGAAGGTTTCGCGCCTTGAAAGTTACCCAGTAATGCCTTATCATTTTCTGTCTGTGCTTGACCTGTTATTGCCATCATTAGAAAACTCATTCCAATGACAATAACGCGAAGTAATAGTGCCCATCCGATATTAATCATAATATCTTTGCGTTTAAACGGTTTAATTGGCTCATATGTATGCCGTTGATAATAACGTCTAACCAGCCAAATAACGACAGCGGCTAACAGCATAAATAATAATGTTGCTAATGTTCCACTTGTAACATCCATTTTTGCAGAAAAATTAGTAATAAATAAAATAAGAACAATAGGAATCTGAGCAAGTAACATCCATCCTATAAAAATAAGAACATTTAAGAAGCGATTCCCTTTAGGATAATGTTCATCTTTTTTATGATAATGAGAGTCAAGATTTGAATCTGAATGCATACGTGTTTCTGTAATACCTTGTTGAGTCATGGTTGTATCACCTCTAATGTTTTTATTTGAACTACGTATACTGCAACTTGAACATAACATACTCTGATTTCAACCTACAACTTACTTTATAAAATATTTGAACTATTTATGAAAAGAGTGAGACAAAACTCGTTGTCCCACTCTTTATTTTGAATTAACCAATATTTAAATGTTTACCAGGTAAAGCTTTCAATAAATATGAATCATGTGTAATGATAATTAACTGTAAATGTTGAAATTCTCTTAACATTTGTAAGATGATATCTTCGTTCACCATATCTAAATTTGTTGTTGCTTCATCTAAAATCAAGACATCTGGTTCTACAAGCAAAGCTTTTGCTATCCATAGCCTTTGGAATTGGCCACCACTTAAAGTACTCACTTTTTTACCAAGTAATTGTGATTCTAACTTACATTGCGACATGACTTCTTTTATTCTGTCCTCATGTATAGCTTTAGGATAATGAAAATGAATTAAAGGTTGTTTTAATATCCAATGAACTGTTTTATTTGGATCAAGTGTACTCGAATGATATTGAGGCACATATTGGATATGTTTCATCCATTTGTGTTGTGAAATATGGCCAAGTTCTAAATCGTTATATATGAGTGTACCTTGATAATTTGAATCTAATCCTGCAATAATTTGAGCCAAAGTAGACTTTCCGCTTCCACTTACGCCACTTATCAATAAATGATCGTGTGTCTCTAATGTATAATTAAAATTTTTAAATATCTGTTTATTAGAAAAAGCTTTATTTAACTGTTTAATCTGTAACATATTGATATCTCCTATTAGCTAGTTCAATCAATTGCTTCGTGTAAGCATGCTGAGGATCACGTAAAATATCAGAAGCACGCCCTGTTTCTACAATGTTTCCGTTTAGCATGACACTGATATGTGTTGCATAGTTTAAGACTAAGTTTAAATCATGAGTTACAAATAGCACTGTCATATCATGTTCTGTCACTACATGATGCAGTAGAGCCATTAAACTATGACGATTGTGTTGATCTAGCGCACTAGTCGGTTCATCTGCAATTAAAAACTGTGCTTCTCTTACAATAGCCATGACAAGTGCAACTCGTTGTGCCATACCACCACTCAATTCAAAAGGATACTGATAATAAATGGATTCAGGTTGGTCCAATCCGAGATGTTTAAATTGACGTAATACAAATGCTTTTTGTTGATCACGTGTTAATGAAGATGACATAGAGTCAAACAATGCATCAAAGTGTCGCTTGATACGAACATTTTGGAAAAAATTACGATTCGCATCTTGGAACATTGCATCTGTTTGCGTTAAATCGAGATGAATCTCACCACGATAGGTTAAATCATCTTCTTTCATATTCAGTACAGTACGTGTAAGTAAAGATTTACCACTCCCACTTTCTCCAATTAAACAATGAAAGCTTCCTTTTTCAATCTTTAAATGTATCTGTTTAAGTAATGGTTCATGTTTGTGATAAACAGATACATCATTGATATAAAGGACTGTATCTAATGTAGGTGACGACGATTGAGTATTTGACATATGAGTGCGAACCCTCCTAATAAGACACCTGGAAAGATAAATAACCAGGGCGCAGAATAGAAATAACTTTTACCGTCATGTAAAATGGCGCCTAATTCAGGAATAGGGGGTTTTACTCCTAAACCAATAAAGGCGAGACCGGAAATACTTAACATTAACTTACCAAAATCTGCAGTAACAAGTGCCATAATGTCACTGATGAGATGTGGCACAATGTGATGTATTGTAACTTGGAACTTCGACATCCCACTAAGTGGCGCAAATTTAACGAACGGTTGTGTCATCGTGTCACGTGCTAAATTTCTGAAATACCGCAAATAGCGACCGAGCCAGCCGATGATGAGTGCAAGACATAATCCTACTACAGAATTATTAATAAAACCAAGGACGACAAGCGCGATAATGATAGCTGGTAAAGCGATTAACATATCTGCAAGTGCCATAATGATAGAATCTAACCATTTACCTACTATAGCTGAAATAAGACCAATGATCAGTCCAAGCACGATTGTCCCTATCATAATGAATGCAGTAAGACCAAGTGTAATCAAGCTACCTACAAATAGTCGTGTTAGAAAATCTCTACCCAAATCATCCGTACCAAGTAAATGATGTAAACTTGGGGGACGTAATGCTTGAGATTGATGAATTTGATTTGCTTTATCATATAGGGCATAAGCGAGTACAGCTAAAATGATTATTGCAATAGGCCATATGAAATGTTTAATCTTCATACGTTACTCGCCCTCCTAACGTTTTCGACATATTCAAACGAGGGTCACTTTTTTCTAGTAAAATATCACCCAGGAAATTCAATATCATAATGATTGTAATCATCATCATTAGAATACCTAGAATGAGTGGATAATCCCGAAGATTAATACTAATAATAAGCAATTTTCCTAACCCTGAAATACTAAAAATGACTTCTAAAATAATGACTCGACTGAATAAACGAATAAAATTATTAATTGTAATCGTAAGTAATGGCGCTAAGATGTCTTTAACTTGTACGTAAATACGATCTTTTAATTTAAACTGACGTAATGAGGCAAGTTGGTATGCTTCATTACGAAGTGTACGTTCAAATAGATGACTGCTGAGTAAAACCATATGACTCCCTTCAACTAAGACTAAAATAGCGATAGGTAGAATAAAGTATTCAAAGCTATAACTTCCAACAAATGGTAGAAGATGCCATTTCACACCGAAATAGTAAATAAAAATAATGGCTAACCAATATTCTGGTAGTGATGTCACCACTTGAGACGCACGTAATATGAATATAGACCACTTTTTCTTAGGATAATTCCCACAGAGATAGCCAATAATATAGCCAAGTGGAAATAAGATGATGGCTGAGATAAAAATAAGTTTCAAGGTAGGAGCAACGGCTTTAGCAATACGGTCAGTGACAGGCTCGCCGTTACTAAAGCTCGTGCCTAAATCGCCTGTAAATGCATGGCCTAACCATTGTAAATAACGAATAGGCAATGCTTGGCTTAATCCAAGTTTATCTTGAGCCATCTTAATTCGTTCATCTGTGATTTGTGCCACACCATGTTCATGTAGATATTGAATCGCTGGATTTCCAGTTGTATGTTCAAGTAGCACAAATAAGATAAACGAAATAATAATGAAATATAATATAAGTTTAAGTAAATGTTTAATCATACTAATCATGATGAGATACCTTCAATTTATCGTAATTAATGGGTGCATCCGTTTGTCCTGAGAATTCGAATTGCTTAATTTTAGGACTTGTAACAAACACTTCGTTTGGATAAGCAATTGGCACTTCAAGATACTGTTGATTGATGCGATGTGAGATGTGATTAAATGCACGTTGTTGATCATCCTTATTGGTAATGGTTGAGAAGCGGTTAAGCATTGTTGTTAGCTGAACATCGTTTGCGAACATACCGGGCTTATCTCCGTCTTGCTTAAAGCGTGCATTTAAAAAGTTATATGGCATGAGCGCATTCGTATAAGAACGATAGAAAATAAGATCATAATCTTTTCGGATAGTGAGTGTTTCATAATACGTTTGGGCATCTAAAACGTTAATATCCAAATGAATACCTACGTTTTTCAAATCTTGTTGCATAATTTCTGCTTTTGTTTTCCATTCAGGAAATTCATCAGTTTGTAGCGCTAATTTTAAAGAAAGGTCTCGTCCATTTTTTTCAAAGTAGCCCCGATCATTTTTTTTATAGCCTAATTGTTCTAATAAGCGTGTCGCTTGAGTAGGATTATATGAATGGGTGTGTTGATTTGTATCATTCACGAATTCTACGCCGTCTTGGAATAATCCTTTAAGCTGCTTATTTGATGATAAATGATCAGTATTAATCGCTTTACTAATTGCTTCACGTATTGTTTTATTTTTTAGGAACATGACTTCTGGATTAAAGGCCATGAACTGTGTTTCTGTACTTGGATATTGTTTTACCTTTAAATCTTGATTACGGTATGATTCCTTGATTTGTTGAGGAGTCAAATGTCCTAGTGAACCCCCTGTAATATCAATAGAATGACTTTCCATTGCAAGATGTCTCGAATCGCTATCTTCAATTGTTTGAAAAATTAAATCGTAATCCAGTGGATGATGGTTGCGATAATATGGATTTGGTTTAAAAGACACAGTCTCATTTGTTGAATTTGCTACTTTGAATGGACCTGTACCAATCGCTTTTTCAAATTGACCTGTCGTTTTACCATCTTTGACGGCATTTGGACTCATGATACGAAGGGGGCGGACTTGTGATAACTCATTTAATACCTGATTAGATGGTGTTTTTAAATGAATGTCTACGGTATAGTTATCTTTAAGAGTGACCGATTTCAGTTTATCCAAGGTTTCCATAGGATTCGTTTTATCGGTTGCTTTCGCACGTTCAATTGAAAATTTGACTGCTTTTGCGTTAAAAGTTGACCCATCATTAAATTTAATGTTGTGTTTTAAATGGAATGTATAATCTTTTCCATTATTAGATACTTCCCAAGATTTAGCTAAACCAGGCTCAATCTTTCCATTTTCTCCATATGTAACAAGAGGTTGATATATTGCACTGTAGACAGGCATCGGAACATCAAACGCTTGTGCATCTAACTGGGTCGGGTTAAATTCTCGTGCAAGAGATACTTTCACTTCTTTGTGTTGATGTTGATCATGTGTACATCCAGTTAATAGTAGGGAGGCACACATTGCGAATGACAAAAGCAGATGCTTTTTCAAATTTAAAACCTCTTTCAATTTATATTCGTCACTTATTAATGATACATGGAAACATTTATTTTGAAAATAAAAATGTCTACAAAATTATATGTTTTGTAGACAAAAAGAATCGTTTTAATTATAGAATTTGTATCTTACATATCACTAATTATCTTATTTTCTAATGTGTTTCTCCTAAAGCTACCTTAACATCAGGGTGGTCTGAAATCGCATTGATTGCTGCTGTAAGTCCTTTTGTAATCGTATCTAAAGACAGCGAAGGTGTATTAGGTTTATCTATGACTTGTTCTGGAATAAAGGGCACATGGATAAAGCCAAATCGTAAGTTAGGATAATACTTATCTGCAAGGTAGCCTAATTGATAAAGCACATGATTGCAGACAAATGTGCCTGCGGTATTCGATAAACTTGCTGGAACACCCGCTTTTTTAATTGCTTCGGTCATTGCCTTAACAGGAAGATTTGAAAAGTAAGCTGGCGCTCCATCTGGATGAATGGCAACATCAATGGGTTGATGTCCTTTATTATCTGCAATACGTGCATCATCAATATTAATGCCTACACGTTCAGGTGTAATATTGAAACGTCCCCCTGCTTGTCCAATCGATAATACCACGTCGTAATGATGATGTTCTAATTCATGTTGAATCACATCTTTTGATTTGTGAAATACAGTTGGGATTTCTAATGTTGTAATGGTATGTGCCCCAATAGTAGGGTCCAGTTGTCTAACCGCTTCTAATGCCGGATTTACCTTTTCTCCGCCAAACGGATCAAATGCAGTTACTAAAATATTCATAAGAAAACCTCTCCTTTAATTTTTTAAAATGCCCAAAAATACATTAATATGATATGAACTACAATTAATATTAAAGCAATAGGAGCTTGAGCTTTTATAACACCAAATTCTTGTTTCATTTCTAAAAGGGCTACTGGTAATGTATTAAAATTAGCAGCCATAGGTGTTAATAAAGTACCACAAAATCCACCAGTCATTGCTAGAGCACCTGCAATAATTGGATCACCACCTTGAGAAATCACAAATGGTAAACCAATACTAGCCGTTATAACAGTAAAAGCAGCGAATGCATTACCCATTAACATAGTAAACAACACCATTCCTAAGATATATGCTGTTACACCTAAAAGATGATTACCTTCAGGTAAAAAAGATGAAATTCCTTTAGAAATGACCTCTCCAACACCACTTACTGTAAATAATACTCCTAGAGCAGCCAAAAATTGTGGTAAGATTCCTGTCGTTCCTACTTGTTGAGTCAGCCTATCACTATCATATAAAGCAAAAGATAATTTTGGTTTAATAATTAATACTGCAGTAACTAATCCAATTATTGATGAAATTCCTAGTCCTATGGCACCACCTAAAGGGGTCCAATTTGAAACAACCACAGCAACTACTGCTAATACTACAGCAGGAATAAATAATTTATTACCATATTTATGAGATCCATCTTCTACTTCTTTATCGGTTACATCAATAATATTTTTAATTGTAACTTGTTTAAAGAGCGTTAAAATACCCATCATAAGAACTAAAATACCATTGATTGCATTTGGGATATAAGGACCAACTATAAATAAGATTCCTAAAATAGTCCAAAACGCAGCAGTTCCTACACTTTTCATTTTATCTTTTGAATTTAAAGCACGATAAGCTGTATAAAAAAATTGTAACCCAATTAGTATGTAAAATATTTCTAAAATGTGGTTTAAAGTAGATTGAGACATTATTTATTCACTCCTTTATTACCATATTTTTTATTAAAGTAACGATCTAATAATATATTTTTAATCCATACTAAAATTAGAGTAATAATAGCGATAGGAATTGATGCAAGTACTAAATTAATTGCATTAACTTTTATGTGAAGAGACTGAAAAGTACCGACCATTAGTAAAATGCCTGCAGCTCCAACGAATAAATTTTGGCCAAAGAAGTTACCATAATTTTCCATTGCAGAGGCTTCAGCTTTTAATTTTTCAATATCTTTTTCATCAATGTCTTTTTCAGAGAGATTGTAACGTGTTCGAAGTGTGCCTTGGACCATTGGATTGATTAATGGCCTGACAAATTGGGGATGTCCACCTATACGTATTGAAGCGACACCAGCTATTTCTCGAATAATTAAATAGAGAGTAAGCAAACGTCCAGTTGTAATTTTTTTAACATTACTAATTAACTTTGAAGATTGTTGTTTTAAACCAAATCTTTCTATTAAACCTACCATTGGCAAAGTTAACATAAAGAGAGTTACGAGTCTTTGATCTACAAATGCTTTTCCTAAAGTAGAAAGCACTTCAGTTATATCCATTCCTGAAACTAAGCCAGTCACTACTGCAGCAAGTAAAATTATTGCTATAGTATCGAATTTAAGAAGAAAACCTACAATAATGATTAAAATTCCAATTAACTTAAACCATTCCATTAAATCACTCCTTATTTATTAATTAGTATGAAATATAATTTGATATTATATTTTTATACCAGTTAGTAGTTTTAATTTTCTTAATATTAGCATAATTTTATTTTATATTAAAGAGTACATAAAAGATAAATAATATTAAATATAGAGATGTAATAAATTAAAATAAGAAAATTTAGATGTGAATTTTTTCGGATTTAAATATGAAAGAAATTACATATCTAAATCTATAAGAAATCGCTTACAATTATAATAGGAGGATTAATAAAATTGCTAAGTAACAGACAAGTGAGAATTTTAGAGCTTTTAATTAATCAAGAAGATTATCTAACTATTTCAAGTATCGCTAAAAAATTTGGAATTACACAAAGAACTATACAATATGATTTTGAATTTATTGAAAGTATACAGAATAAATTTAATTTTAAGTTAATTAGAAATAAAGCTTTAGGAGTTAAAATTCAGATTGAAGATAAACGGTTATTTCAAGAATTAAAGAATTATACTTCTCAATATATACATTGACTTTACTTTATTTAATAGCTTCTTTATTTGCTGGTATAGGTTATGTAGATAGTAAAATTAGTAGCGGGCAAAATTTTATAGTATTTTCATTAATACAAGGGGTAACGTTTGCAGCCGGTGTGTTTATTATCTTAACAGGTGTTCGTTTGATATTAGCTGAAATTGTGCCAGCATTTAAAGGTATCTCTGAAAAATTAATTCCTAACTCTAAACCTGCATTAGATTGTCCTATAGTATTTCCGTACGCTCAAAATGCTGTATTAATTGGATTTTTCGTCAGTTTTATCACAGGGGTAATTGGAATGATTATTTTATTTTTAACTGGAGGAATTGTAATACTACCAGGAGTAGTTGCTCATTTCTTCTTAGGTGCTGCTTCAGCTGTATTTGGTAATGCTCGTGGAGGTATTAAAGGAGCAATAGCTGGTTCTGCGTTAAATGGTATTTTAATTACATTTTTACCATTATTGTTTATTCCTTTCTTAGGAGATTTAGGATTAGCGACAACTACCTTCTCAGATACAGACTTTTTAGCTGTGGGTATTGTTTTAGGTTATATTGTAAAATTCGGCGGTATTGTAGGTGCAATCTTATTTATAGTCATAATAGGCATATTAGCAATATTGTTAAAAAGAAAAACAAAAAATGAAGTGTCAGAATAAATAAATAAAAAAACATCCTCGTGCAACATTTTCACGAGGATGTTTTTTAAATTGTTATCCATTCACCTTTTCAGTATACAATCCTTTATCCTTTCTCGAAAAGACTACCAAATCGTCACTATGTATTAAGTCATCGGTGAGTTGTAATTCTGTAATAGTATTCGAGTCATAATATTTAATATAGAGTGTTTTTGTCGTTAAATTAAAGACAGTTTGATATAACGTATAATAAAATCCATTGTCTGAAGGACGAACAGCGCCTTTTGGTACACTCACATGGTCTAAAATTCTAAATGCATCTAAGATAGGATGGTCATCGCTATCTGGTAATAAGTGATGAACAAGATAAGCTGCGCGAACAAAGCGTTCGCCAGATGTATAACCTCCAGGTAAACCGAATGTGCCATTCATATTCCCTAAGTTCAATTGTTTTGAAAATGTATTGTCAATGTTATATGGTGTCACATGCATATAGTGTTTCAAATTTTCATAATGCCAATTTAAATCTGGGTTATTTGTGAGTACGCCAATTGGATTATCAATCACGACGATGCGACCATCATTAAATGTCACTTCCACAGTGCGCCCTGTCGCATCAGATAAATGATAATGTAATGGAGGAACTTCGTTAATATCACTATATGAATAGGCTACAACGTTAACTTGTTTCGCATTTTCAATAAGTTCTTCAATAGTTCTGTTATAGCCGAGCGCCCACACAAGGACTTCTGTTTGCGAAATATTGATATAGCCTTCACGAATGTCTGTCGCATATGACGCATATCCACGATCGTATTGATTTGACATGGCAAGTCCATGTTCATTGACGCCATCTCCAAAAACAAATCCCTCCATATCAGAACCAGCACCTGCAAAGGCATACAACGTTTCCCCTTCATAGTCGACATGCGATTTAAAGGAGTATCCTCGAGGTTGAACTGCAGGAAAGCCGTTCAAAGGATAATCGTAATCCATCGTTCTTCCAAAAATAACATCTCCATTGCTGGCTTGAAATGTAATGCCTGTACACATATCGTCGTCTCCTCGTAAATTAATTTTTAATTGCTGTTTTAAAATATAAACCTAAAACAAATGTTAACACATAAGCAACGCTACTAATTACATATGCCCACATCACTCCTTGATTATCTACAACAAGAGAAATACCTAAAGTACCAAGTGAGAAAAATACACTGTTTAATAAATTATTCAGTATATAGGTGGATGTTAGGGCTTCTTTTGGTACTTCACGTTGTACAACTGAGTTTAAAGAAATATAGCGTGAATCTTCGAAAATTCCCATTAATAATGAAATTAGTAAAGCAAGTAACACAGATTGATGTAGGATAAAGCTGGCATTAATAAAAGCTAATATGAGCGGAATATAAATAATAATAGGGTAACTTATTTTTGTGAAAAATTGATCTTTATCATTCATCCATAACCCAGCAATAATTGTCCCACTAAAGAAGGCAGCATTGATGAGTCCAAACCAAAAATCATCGACATGTAAAAATGTTCTCGTATATGTAAGAATAATTGCAGCAACCCAAATGGACGTTGCGACAGATTCGAAAATTATAGATAGATTTAGATATAAACTCAGTTTATTGAAATAGTTATGACGTAATACAGTTTTAAAGCTATTTAATATATTTTCTTTTTCATTATTATAAATATGCCGTTCTGAAAGTTGAATAATAAAGAAGTAGGATAGGATTTCTAGTACAAGCGCAAATAAAAATAAATATTTAGCGCCAATCAGACTCATCAGAAATCCACCTAATGCCCATGTCGACAATTGAACCATACTACTCATCATATTCATTAAAGCGTTCGCCGACGTTATGTATTCTTTCTTTTCAATAAAAGGAATCATCGCGTTCTTAATTGGATTGGTAAATCCATCAAATAGAGCATTTATAAATAGTAGAATAAAAATAAATATTGGAGATTCCTCGAATATAAGTAGACTTGCGATGATGGATAGACTCACAAGTTTAAGCCCTTGGAAAATCCATAATACTTGTTTTTGAGTAAAATACTGATAAATATAATTTGAAATAAAGCTACTAACAAAGAGACCGGAAGTAAAAATAATTGGAATCATAGAAGCGGCAGTCGTTTTTGAGGTCATACTATATACTATCGAAATTAAGCCGACAACGGTTAACACGTCTCCAGTATTTGCGAATAGCTGACTATAAAAAAGATGGAAGTAATCTTTACTGTGCTTCTTCATAACAATCACCTTAGGTAAGTTTCAATTTAAGTTATTATAGCACAGTAATTATGTAAAAGTACCCTTTAAAAGTAGGTTGATACTTATAAAGGGTACATGTCATTATGCGTGAATATGTTCAGGAACATCTTTAAAGTTTTCTAAACGACGATTCCATTCCTCATCACTAATATGGTGTTTTGCAACGTAGCGATTACGTTCATGTTTGGCACAGTCATATGAACATGCGCCAAGATATTTTGCTTCATTTTTTTCGGATACTAAAATTTGTTTATTACATTCTGGATTTGCACAGTTAATATAACGTTCGCATGGAGTGCCATCAAAGTGTTCTTTACCAATCACTGTTTTATCTACATGGTTCACATCGACACTAATACGTTCATCGAAGACGTACATTTTGCCATCCCAGTACTCACCTTTTGTTTCTGGGTCTTTACCATACGTAGCAATACCGCCATGTAATTGTCCTACATTTTCAAAGCCTTCTTTTACAAGCCAGCCTGAGAATTTTTCACAACGGATGCCACCCGTACAATACGTCACAATGTTTTTACCATCTAATTTTTCTTTATTTTCACGAATCCAATCTGGTAAATCTCTGAAGCGTGTAATATCTGGGCGAATGGCGCCGCGGAAATGACCTAAGTCAAATTCATAATCATTACGTGCATCTAAAATAACAGTATCGTCATCTTCTAATGCAGCTTTAAACTCACTAGGTGAGTAATATTTACCAGTTGTCACACATGGATCTACATCATCTTCTAAACCTAAAGCAACAATTTCTTTTCTAGGACGTACGTGCATTTTTTTGAATGCATGCCCCTCAGCTTCATCAATTTTGAAAGTCATATCTTTAAAACGTTCATCTGCATGCATATGTTCAATATATTGATCTGTATCTTCTTTTGTACCAGATAATGTACCGTTGATACCTTCTGTAGATACTAAGATTCTACCTTTTAAGTTATGCTCTTTACAAAATGCTAAATGTTCGGTAGCAAATGTGTCAGGGTCATCAATTGTTGTATATTTGTAATACAATAACACTCTATAATCCATTTTCTGATTCTCCTCTAAAAGTTAATTTATCTGTATGTTAAACGTATCTAAATTGTTATTTATATAAAAATCGACATTATAATATTTTAACAAAATTATAACTTCTTTCAATATTTGCGCTCATAAATCAGTCAATTGACCTATACAAGGAGAATCATTTTACTTATTGAAATCGATTACATATAGTAAGCTTAAGTTTAGAATGTTTCAAGCGTATAATAAACTATGTAAATGAATGACATAAGGAGGCTTATTTAATATGTTGGATAATAAATTACCTAAATTAACGTATAGTGGTAAATCTAAAAGTGTGGTTCCTATTGTTTCTGAAAGTGAATTACAAACAGTTACAGCTGAACCATGGTTAAAAATTTCAGATGAAGGACTTCAACTTGAAGGACTTATTTTTGATAGAGCACATAACTTATTTTTATGTGAAGTATTTGGTGGAAAGATTTTTAAAGTTAATCTGCCAAGTAAAGATATTTCTGTAGCGTTTCAATCAGAAAAACAAAATCCAGCCGCAGTAAAAATTCATAAAGATGGACGACTGTTTACATGTTACTTAGGTGACTTTGAATCTACAGGTGGTATTTTCGCAACAGATGAACATGGAGAACACTTTGAAGACATTATTTCAGACATCAATACAGATTATTGTATTGATGATATGGTATTTGATAGTAAAGGTGGTTTTTATTTCACCGACTTTAGAGGGTATTCAACGAATCCTAAAGGTGGCGTCTACTACGTTTCTCCTGATTTTAAAACGGTGACACCCGTGATACAAAATATTTCTGTTGCTAATGGTATCGCACTTAGTACCGATGAAAAAGTACTGTGGATAACTGAAACAACGACGAATCGACTTCACCGTATTCAATTAGAAGATGATGGTGTGACTATTGCACCGTTTGGAGCAACCATACCGTATTATTTCACTGGTCATGAAGGACCTGATTCTGTTTGTATTGATAGTGATGACAACTTATATGTTGCAATGTATGGACAGGGTCGTGTTCTGGTCTTTAATAAGAGAGGGTATCCTATTGGTCAAATCTTGATGCCAGGTCGTGATGAAGGGAAAATGTTGCGTTCTACACATCCACAATTTATTCCAGGTACAAATCAATTGTTAATATGTACCAATGATATTGAGAATAATTCAGAAGGTGGATCAATGATTTATACAGTTGAGGGATTCGCTAAAGGACATGAAAGCTATCAATTTCAATCGTAAATAGCTATAAATTACAATTAAAAACATCCTTACTTATCGTAGTGAGGGTGTTTTTGAATTGTATTATTGTGGATAGGATTTTAATTAAAAAAAAGATAAGTATCATGTGAAACATAAATAGATATCGATTATACTAAAGAAAAGAATATGACATACATCATGTATGAGAGGAGTATTGGATGAAAGACAATTGGATAAAACATAAAGCAGATAGTCTCGTAGGATCATTCTATGACCAACAATCATATCAATTTCAACAAGAAGGGTTTGAAACGACACTTTCCTTTGGAACAGCAGGTATTCGTGGTCAATTTGGTTTAGGTCCAGGACGTTTAAATCGATATACCATTCAACGTCTAGCTTTAGGAATTGCATATTATTTACAAGATAATATGACACAACCTTCCATTGTCATTCATTATGACATTCGTCATTTATCAGCAGAATTTGCAGACATTATTGCGCATATTTTAGCGTCTCATCATATTAAAGTATATGTATCGGATACATATCAAACGACTCCGCAGTTATCTTATGCAGTGAGATATCTTCAAACGTCTGCAGGCATTATGATTACAGCTAGTCACAATCCTAAAGATTATAATGGCATTAAAGTATATGGTGCTGATGGAGCACAGCTCGACGATGTCGCCTCACTTGAAGTGGCTAAGTATATTGAACAATTAGATGATCCACTTCATTTAGACATTGAATTAAATGAGACGTTAATTAAAGAAAATATTTTACCTTTACCAAAAGATATTAATCAGTACTATTTTGCGGAAATTAACCAATTGATTGGTGACATACCTCCATCAAACTTAAATGTGGTGTATACGAGTTTACATGGTACAGGAACACCTATTATTCCGAAGTTGCTAAGCCATCTTCACTTTAATAAGATTGAACTTGTTGACTCACAATGTAAAATTGATCCTGATTTTAGTTCTGTAAAAAGTGCCAATCCAGAAGAACATGAAGCGTTTGATTTAGCTATCAAACAAGCCCAATACTCTAAAGCGGATTTAATCATTGCGACAGACCCTGATGTGGATCGAATGGGATTCGTTGAACGAGATCATGATGGTCATATTCACTATTTTAATGGCAGTGAGATTGGTGCGTTAATGATTAAATATTTAGTCGATCATACGACGCTTCCTAAACATCCAATCATGATTCAATCCATTGTAAGTGGTGAACTAGGGAAACGTTTCGCAAAGCAACATGGGGTTACTGTGAAGGAAGTCTTAATTGGTTTTAAATTTATTGCTAAGGCGATTCGTGAATTACGTGAGGATGAAACATTTATTTTCGCTTATGAAGAAAGTTATGGTTACCTTGCGGGTGAATTTGTAAGAGATAAAGATGCGATTCAAGTTGTTCCGTTAGTCATTAAATATGCGTCTATTTTAAAAAATGAAGGTAAAACATTACACGATGCCTTAACGGATATATATGAGGAAGTAGGATATTATCGCGATCAACCTACATCTAAAATATTTGAAGGAAAAAAGGGGCAACAAGAAATTGCAACGTTAATGGAACACCTTCGTCAACACATTCCAGATACGTTGGGCGGATTAAAAGTGATCGCAGTTGAAGATTATCAAAGCCAAGAGAGAATAAATAAAGATGATGGTACTACTGAGTCGATAGCTTTACCAAAGTCAAATGTGATTCGGTTAATCTTTGATGAAGGATTTGTCGCATTACGTCCTTCAGGAACAGAGCCTAAACTCAAATTCTATCTTTCACTTAATGTTGATGATTTTGAACAAGTGTCGCATGATATCTATCAATATATATTTAATGATAATAAATAAAAATAGAAAAATAAGTGTAAAAGAATAACACCTTATATCGAGTCTTTATACTCAAGATATAAGGTGTATTTTAATTAATTTATTAATATTTTCTTAAAAAGTCGAGTTGGCGATGATACAATTTATCTGCAATATAAGCTTGGACGCGTGTAAGCACTTCTTCAATTTCTTGTGTCAGATTAGATAATACACGTACTGTAAAACCATGTGTAGGTAATTGTGTAATACCAATACGGCAATCGTATTGTTTTGTATAATCTTTAATTTCATCATACACATCTTCAATGAATTTTTGCGTTATATCAGGGTGTATACAATAAGCCGAACCAAGATGGGTATAATTTTCCATATAGCCAACCGAACTCATTTTTGTTTCACTTGGATGCATGCGTAAATTATCATAAGTGATAAGCGCATCATCTACATAGATTTCATTAATTAAATGCATGTAGTCGTAAGTGAATGGTGTGTCTTTTTCAGAATAGCCTGGGGTTAAAATATCGGTATAGAACATGGATGCACATTTATCTAAATTAAAAATGTTATGTTGGAAAAACTTTGCTCTTTCATAAGCAATAATAGGGTCTCCTACATATTCCATATAACCATCTTTTGCTATATTGAATGTTTGATATTGTTTCACGCAATCGTTTAACGTCTTATAAATTTTAGTTGCACCTTGAGAGGTCAAAGTGACTTTAGCATCTTCTTCAACATTAATATCCATACGATAACGATCGCCATCTAAATAACCACCGCCAACATTTACGATATAAAATGTTGGAATCGTAGAGAAATTTAAATAAATTGGACGAATAACCTTTAACGCTTTTTCGAAAAAGATATTACGGGCAACAGAACGCTCACCATTATTAAAAACAGTGAGATTCAATTGTCCAGTCCAAAAAGGTTTTGAATCGAATTGATGTTGTACCATTAAGCTAATCCTTTAAGTAATACATCGCGTTCAATCCATTCAATGACATTATCTAAACCATCGTCGGTTTTTAAATTTGTAAATGTGAAGGGACGATTGCCACGAAATGTTTTAGTATCTTCTGCCATTTGGTCAAGTGATGCGCCAACAAATTCTGCTAAATCTGTTTTATTAATGATAAAGTAATCAGATTTAATCATACCTTGTCCACCTTTACGTGGAATTTTTTCACCTTGAGCTACATCGATGATATAAATAGAGAAATCTACTAATTCAGGACTGAAAGTAGCAGCTAAGTTATCGCCACCTGATTCGATGAAAATAAGTTCAATATCCTCATGACGATCTAATAATTCATCGATTGCAGCAAAGTTCATTGATGCATCTTCACGAATTGCTGTATGTGGACAGCCACCCGTTTCCACACCGATAATTCTATCTTCTGGTAAAACACCAGTATTCACTAAGATTTTTTGGTCTTCTTTTGTGTAAATATCGTTTGTAATCACGCCAATACTCATATCTTTTGATAGACGACGTACAAGTTTTTCAATTAATTGTGTTTTACCTGCACCTACAGGACCGCCTACACCAATTTTAATTGGATTTGCCATGTATATTACCTCCTATGAAATAAAGATTCTCACGTTTACGTTTTCATGCTCCATTTGATTCAGTTCTAAGCCAGGAGCTGTTAAACCGAAATCATCTTCGCTTAATGTGAGAATGTGTTGTCGTGTCCGTTCGATATGTGGAATCATCTCCGTCACAACTTGTTGTCCTATTGTTTGACCTAAGGGAATTGCACGTACTGCATTTTGCGTTAAACTGGAAACGTTCTGATATAGATAGTAATCAATAATCGTTTCAATATCGACGCCTAAATAATGTCCTAGCATTGTAAAACAAATAGCTGGATGCAGTTTTGCACGTTTATCTTTCATTTGTTGATGATACCAATTAATCCATGGACTATCATAAAGTTCTATAGCAAGTTTTACCATACGTGTACCCATTTGTTTAGTACCTACACGTGTTTCTCTTGGTAAACTTTGGACATAAATTAATTGATCAAGGTGTAATACTTTTTCTGTATCACCATTATTTAAAGCGTTATAAACTAAACGCATTGCAAGGCCATCTGAATAGGTTAACTGCTCATTTAGAAAGAGTTCTAACCATTCTCTAAATGATGTAGCATCATGAACTGTCTGACGTTGAATATACGTTTCTAGTCCAAATGAATGACTAAATGCGCCAGTAGGGAATTGTGAATCACAGAACTGAAATAGTCGTAAATGTGAATGATCAATCATGTGAATGACCTATATGTCTGAAGGCTTTATTCACTTTTCGATCTTCATGGCTATAGGGAATACCTAGCGTTTTTAATAAATCTTCTACTAGGTAGTCATATTGTACAAGCATTTCAGTTTCTGTGAATTGCGCAGGTAAATGACGATTACCTAATTGATGCGCAATATCTCCCATTTCTTGTATGTTACGCGGCTTAATGACAAGTAAATCTTCCGAGTTTACATCTACTACAATCATATTGTTGTCATCTTGATATAAAATATCGCCATATTGTAAATCGATAGGTTGTTTTAAACGAATACCGATTTCATTACCGTGATCTGTTGTGACACGTTGAATACGTTTAACCAAATCAGAGTTTTCAAGATATACTTTTTCTACATGCTTTTGTTTTTCCTCTGCAGAAAGGTTAGCGATATTGCCTTGAATGTCTTCTACTATCATCTGAGTACCTCCTAGAATAAGAAGTATCTTTGTGCTAATGGTAATTCAGTTGCTGGTTCACTTGTGATTTTTTCACCATCTACAAATACTTCATATGTTTGTGGATCAACATCTAATTTAGGTGTTGCATCGTTATTTTTCATATCTTTTTTAGTAAGATTACGGATACCATGGACTGGTCGAACCATACGTTCTAAGTTTAGTTGGTTATAAATACCATTTTCGTATGCTGTTTTAGAAACGAATGTAATCGCAGTGTGTTGTTTATTTGCACCATATTGACCATACATTTTACGATATTTCATAGGCTCTGATGTTGGAATAGAAGCATTTGCATCACCATTCACAGCTGAGTTAATCAATCCACCTTTAACAACAAGTTCAGGTTTTACACCGAAGAAAGCTGGATTCCATAGAACTAAGTCAGCTAATTTACCTTTTTCGATTGATCCAACATAGTCAGAAATACCATGTGTAATCGCAGGGTTAATTGTATATTTTGCGATATAACGTTTAATACGATTGTTATCGTTATAGTCAGTATCACCTTCTAGAGCACCACGTTGTTCTTTCATACGATGAGCTACTTGCCATGTACGTGTAATGACTTCACCCACACGTCCCATAGCTTGAGAGTCAGAACTTACCATGCTAAATACACCCATATCTTGTAATACGTCTTCAGCTGCAATCGTTTCTTTACGAATACGTGAGTCTGCGAAAGCAATATCTTCAGGGATAGATGCATTTAAATGGTGTGTAATCATAACCATATCTAAATGTTCATCTACAGTATTATGTGTGTAAGGTAATGTTGGGTTTGTAGATGAAGGTAAAATATTCGGATACGATGCAGATTTAATTAAATCTGGCGCATGTCCACCGCCAGCACCTTCTGTATGGTACATGTGTAAAACACGGTCTTTTACAGCGGCCATTGTATCTTCCATGAACCCAGCTTCATTTAATGTATCAGCATGTAATGCAATTTGTACATCAAATTCATCTGCTACATCCAATGCATGACTTAACGCTGAAGGAGTTGCACCCCAGTCTTCATGTACTTTTAAACCGATCACACCAGCATGAATTTGTTCAATTAATGCAGTGTGGTTTACAGCTTGTCCTTTACCAGTGAAACCAACATTAATTGGTAAATCTTCAGCAGCTTCTAGCATACGATGGATATGCCAAGGTCCAGGTGTAACGGTTGTAGCTTTAGCGCCTTCTGATGCACCCGTACCACCACCAATATGTGTTGTCACACCACTTTCAAGCGCAACTTCTGCTTGTTCGGGGTTAATAAAGTGAACGTGTGTATCGATACCACCAGCTGTTACGATTTTACCTTCAGCAGAGATAATATCAGTTGTTGAACCAATAATAATATCTACGTTATCCATGATATCAGGGTTACCTGCTTTACCAATTGCAAAGATATAACCATTTTTAACACCGATATCTGCTTTAACAATTTTGTCATAATCTATAATTAATGCATTTGTTAATACTAAGTCAGCCACTTTGCGGTCATCACGTGTAACGTTAGGGTTTTGAGCCATGCCATCACGAATAGATTTACCGCCACCAAACGTTGCTTCTTCACCGTAATTTGCATAATCTTTTTCAACAGTTGCAAATAAGTTAGTGTCACCTAGTCGTACTGCATCGCCAACAGTTGGACCATATAAACTTGTATACTGAGATTGAGTCATTTTAAAGCTCATTACTGTTTACCTCCCATTTTGTTCACATTTTTTTCGCCATTATCACCTTTTGGCGCAGCATATTCATCATTTTCACCAGTTGGACGATAAACGCGATCTTCGTCAATTTCACCGTTAACTAAACCTCTGAAACCATAAATTTTACGGTTACCAGCATATTCAACGAGTTGAACTTTTTTCTCATCACCAGGTTCAAAACGAACAGCAGCACCAGCAGGAATATCTAAGTGTTTGCCATATGCTTTTTCCCGATCAAATTTTAAACCTTCATTGGCTTCAAAGAAATGGAAATGTGAACCAACTTGAATTGGACGGTCTCCAGTATTTTTAACATTGATCACTGTTTCAAAATGACCTTGATTAATTTCAACTTCTGTATTTTTTATTTTAATTTCACCAGGTTTCATTTAAAAATCCTCCTTACACGATTGGATGATGAATAGTGATTAATTTAGTTCCATCTGGGAATGTTGCTTCAATTTCAATATCAGTCAACATGCTATCGACACCTTCCATGACATCATCTTTATTTAAAATTTGTTTACCGTAACTCATTAAATCAGCTACAGTTTTACCATCACGTGCACCTTCTAGTAATTCATCACTAATAAGTGCTAATGCTTCTGGGTAATTTAATTTTAAGCCACGTGCTTTGCGTCGACGCGCTACTTCAGCAGCTACCACGATCATTAATTTATCTTGTTCTCGTTGAGTAAAATGCACTGTTATACCTTCTTTCTTTTAAAAATAAGTACTGCAACATTAATCATAAAACTGTAGAATATTTTTAACAAGTAATTTATCTTTTAAATTTATTTAAAATCACTTTTTAAATTAAATTTGTATATATTTTTAATGTTACAAAAGTGTTTAAAAGATATAATAATTAGAAAGGAAATGAATAAAATAATAAAGGTGAGTTTATGAAATATGTAGAGATTTTCTTAAAAAATATTGCTCAAGTCGTATTTATGAATAATAAATGGTCAGGGCTGTGTATTCTTATAGGATTATTTATTGCAAATTGGAAAGTTGGATTAGGAGCAGCAGTGGGAAGTCTCATTGCACTTGTTCTAGCGCCGTACTTTAATTATAGTGAGGATGAAATTAATAATGGATTAGCTGGATACAATTCAGTATTAACAGCAATCGGGTTAGCATTATTCTTAGAAGTATCTTTAATGAACTGGATTGTACTTATTGTGGCAACGATTCTTACTTTACCAGTTGGAGCTGCAATCCGAGAAATTTTAAAACCATATGGTCTACCCATGTTAACTTTTCCATTTGTCTTTATGACTTGGTTAATTTTAGCAATGGGCATGCAATTTTCAAAAATGCATATCACAATAGATATTTTGCCTACTAAAATTAAACATCCAGACATCAGTCATTCACATGTGAATTTTATTAGTGGTATCATTACAAATTTTAGTGAAATTTTCTTAGTGACATCAATCATGGGTAGTCTGTTAATTATGATTGGTATTTTTATTGGTTCAGTAAAAGGCGGAATCTATGCAGTAGTATCAAGTGTTTTAGCAGTGATATGTATCACATTACTAGGTGGAGACTATCCCACTATTACTGATGGATTGTATGGCTATAACTCAATATTAACGGGTATTGCTTTGGGTGCGACGTTTAAAACAAAATTCAGTCGGATTCTTGCAGTGATTACTGGTTTATTATTAACAGTAGTGATGCATGGTGCATTAGCTACAACATTAGCTCCAATTGGTCTTCCTATTTTCACCGCTCCATTTATTTTTGCAACGTGGCTTGTGATGTTTGCAGGTAAAGAGCAACATGAAGTTAAAAGTTAGAACATATTAATGAGAGTGAGACCGCATTTCTTTTTGAATGTGTTGTCTCACTCTTTTTTTATTATTTATGCTAATTTAGATATGATATGGATGAGAAAGAAAAAGGAGAGGGTTAATATGAAACGTATTTATGTTGTGGGAAGTATGTCGATGGATTTGGTTGTGTCGACTGACCAAGTGCCAAGTAAAGGTGAAACAGTATTAGGAAATACATTTTTCACTACACCAGGCGGTAAAGGCGCGAATCAAGCAGTGGCAGCAGCAAGATTAGGTGACCATGTTCACATGGTAGGGTGTATTGGCGATGATATGTTAGGTAAACAAATTCTTGAAAATCTAAAGCATAATCATGTAAATGTTGAATATGTAAAAAAAGTAAAAGGACCTTCAGGTACCGCCCACATTACACTAGCTGATAATGATAATAGTATTATTGTTGTACCTTCAGCAAATCATAAAGTCACAGTCTCTTTGGTAGACTCAGCTTTGTCAAAAGCAAATAAAGGAGATATTGTGTTACTTCAACAAGAGATTCCAACTGATGTTGTTGCTCACACTGTTCATTATTGCTATGAACATGAACTTACTTCTATTTTAAATCCAGCTCCATATAGAGACATTTCAGATGATATATTGGAACAAGTAACATATTTAACACCAAATGAAACTGAAAGTGAAAATATGTTTGAAGGAGACATTGATCAAGCGTTAGAACGTTATCCTGATAAATTGATTGTGACACAAGGTGCATTAGGTGCTGTATTTTACGATGGTTTAGAACAAATTGAAATTCAAGGAATTGAACGAGAAGTAAAAGATACCACAGGCGCTGGGGATACATTTAATGGTGCGCTTGCAGTCGGATTACAAAAAGACGATTCACTTGCTAAAGCTATTGCATTTGCTAATGTCGCCGCTAGTCATTCAGTTACAGCACTTGGCGCACAAGGTGGTATGCCCACAATAAATGATATAGCTCAAGATTTAGATATGTAGGTTTTGTATATAAACGTGTTAAGTCTATTTTAAAATAAGCGTATTCAAAAGTTGAAACACATCTATTATAAATAATATAAAATTATTATATAATGTTGGAAGGTATTATAATATTTATATAACTTAAAGGAGTAACTATATGACTAAGACATATTTACTTAGCACGCTTATTGTTTTAATATCTATAGTTTTATGTGCATGTCAATTTTCAACATTGTCATCATCAAAGAAAGACACTAAAAAGGATAAAGAAAATATCGCAAATATATATGCGAAAAAAAGTACTCAGAATAAAAAAGATTGGCAAGTGTATCAAGGTGATATTGCACATGTATTTTATCATCCAGTGATTACTGAACCTAAAGTAGCTTTTACACAAGAGAAGAATCAAGCTAAGGGTAATTTTGATTGGATGATTACAGCTGATGAGTTTAAGCGTTCATTAAATGAACTCTATAAACACCATTACATATTAATAGATCCACATGAGGCTTATGATTTAAAAGGAAAGACAGTTACTAGAAAAGAATTAAAATTACCTAAAGGTAAGAAACCATTAATTTTATCCATTGATGATATGAATTATTATGAGTACATGAGAGGTCATGGATATGCAGATCGTTTAGTGTTAGATCAGAAACAACATGTCGTTTCTGAAACTAAAGATAAAAATGGTAAGGTAACAACAAGTGAAACAAATGATATTGTACCTATATTGAATCAATTCGTGAAAGACCATCCTGACTTTTCACTCAATGGTCAAAAAGGCGTCGTTGCGCTAACAGGATACAATGGCGTGTTAGGTTATCGAACAAATGAGTTAAATAATAAAGATTATCTAAAACGTAAAGAAGATGCTAAAAAAGTTGTCAAAGCAATGAAACGAGATGGTTGGACATTTGCAAGTCATTCATGGGGACATATCGATTTTGCAAATAGCTCATATCATCAAATTGTTCGTGACACGAAACGTTGGAAAAACGAAGTAGAGCCCATTATAGGAAAAACAGACTTATTTATATATCCACACGGTGCTCAAGATAGAGGGTCTAAAGCATATCAATATCTTGTTCATGATGAAGGATTTAAATTTTTAGCAGGTGTAGGACCAAATAATTTTACAGATATCGGCAATGATAGTGTCTATCAAGATCGTGTTGCGATTGATGGATTAAATTTATATGATTTTAAATATAAATTAAAGCCATTTTTAGATCCGAGTAAGGTGTATAGTGAGAAAGATCGTCAATATTTTAAAGGAGATAAATCCTATCAATAGTATGCTATAAACAAAAGAGTTGGACAAAATTCATAAGACCATTTGTTCAACTCTTTTTTATTTTATAATTAAAGAATATATATTAGATACTTAGTTGTAATTCGCCTATAAAGTTGTTATAAAATATATTATACAATATTATAAAAATAAAAAGTAGGTAATATAATGTTTTTGAAAGTAACACAAAGTATTGGAATACTTAGTTTATTTACATTATTAGGAACGTCAATCTCTCATGCAGCAGAAACACCCGTTGATATTACAAATAAAGAAGGTAATGTCGCAGTAAGTTCAAATTATGAACCTGATGGTGTAACGCTTACGACACAACAAGGCCAAATATTATATAATTTCCAAGGAAATAAAGAAGCGGATCCTGCTTCTTTGTCTAAAATGATGACCCTTTATTTAACATTAGAAGCAGTTCATCAAGGAAAACTTAAGTTAGACGATAAAGTTAAAATCACGAGCGCGTATGATCAATTATCTAAAAAGCCAAATTTAACATCTGTCCCTTTAAATCAAGGTCAAATATATACTATTAAAGATTTATTAACACAGGCAGCCTTACCTTCAAGCAATTCAGCCGCAATGATTTTAGGAGAACAAGTGAGCGGCAATACGTCAACGTTCACAGACAAAATGAATGCACAAGCTAAGGCTTTTCATATGAAACATACACATTTTGTGAATCCAGCAGGTGCTGCTAATGATTTACTTGGACAACAAGCACCAAAGAAATATAGAAAAGATATTTATCCTAAAAGTACGTCAGAAGATATTGCGATATTATCTCATCACTTAATCGCCAAACATCCGAAAATTTTAAACATAACGCAACTTAGTCAAGATACTCAAAAAGGTTATACTTTTAACAATACTAATTTATCAATTAAACATGAGCCACTTTACTTAAAAGGTACAGATGGATTGAAAACGGGTACGAGTGATAAAGGATATAATATTGCTTTAACTAACCAACAAAATCACCTTCGACTCAATGAAGTGGTTATGAATGTGGCACCGTATATGGATAATAATGCCAAATACAATCGTAATCGAATAGGGAATGCGATTTTTAAACATTATCGCGAAGAATATGAATACAAAAAAGTATTATCTAAAGGAGAACATAAGATTGACGGTAAGACATATAAAGTAGATAAAAATTTATATGATACCGTTCCTAAAGATAACAAAAAATGGGATATACGAATCAATAAAGATGGAAAAGCCTATGTGCATTATAAACGTGATTTCTTACCAGAAACGACGTATCCACGAGTAAATGCTAAAAAAGTATGGAAATGGTTCTAAATAAAAGCGGGATACACTTTACCGTACTATTAATTGTGAGATGAATGTCAAACAATTTAATAAGTCAGTACGATATTTGTTTCCCGCTCTCGTTTTATTTTAATAACTTTAAATGAACTTCTCTCGCTCCACAAATCATGGTAACGATATCTGAAGACACGTCATCAATGGATTGTTGACCATACTGAATCCAGTTTAGAATAACGCTTAAAATGCCTCCAGCTAGAAATTCTCCATAAATGAACTCATCTATGTAAAATTGTCCAATTTGTTTATCAAATTCAATTTGTCGTTTAACCACTGCATAAATTTGATTATATAAAATTTGATAAACTTCACTATAAATATTGATAGAAATGACACTTTTTACCATTGCTTTGTTATCACTAATGAAAAGTAAAATATCTTTCATAAATTTATTGAAAAATTGTCTCGGATCTTTTGGATCAATTTCAGGCAAATGTAACGTTCGAAAATATTCAATTAATGTACCAACAATATGATTAAGTAAATCATACTTATCATTGAAATGACGGTAAAATGTAGAACGACGTACATTTGCTTTTTCGCATAAATCTTGAATCGTGATATTGTCAAAAGATTTCGTTTCAAGCAAATCTGAGAATGTAGTAATGAGTGCTTTTTTTGTTCGTTGTACACGTAAATCTTGATTATTCATGTTGTTCACCTCTCATTTAGGACATTTTATCAAAAATGTCACTTAAGTTACATTTTCACTTAACTGACTCACAATAATATTTTATAAAATGATTATAATATAAGCGAAGGGTAGATTAATTTCTAAAGCATTTACTTATAGTTTACTACTTTTCATAGATAACTAAAAAATATAAATTGGGAAGTGAATCATATGTACTATAGTAATGGAAATTATGAAGCATTTGCACGTCCGAAGAAACCTGAACATGTAGAACAAAAGTCTGCTTATTTAATTGGCTCTGGATTGGCTTCTTTAGCTGCTGCATGTTTTTTAATTAGAGATGGGCAAATGGATGGGTCAAACATTCACATTTTAGAAGAATTATCTAAATCTGGTGGAAGTTTGGATGGAACTGAACTTCCAATGAAAGGCTATGTCATGCGTGGTGGCAGAGAAATGGAGAACCATTTCGAGTGTTTATGGGATTTATTTCGCTCCATCCCATCACTTGAAATTGAAGATGCTTCAGTTTTAGATGAGTTTTATTGGTTAAATAAAGAAGATCCAAACTACTCACGATGTCGTGTTATTGAAGAAAGGGGTCAACGCTTGCCTACAGACGGAGACTTTACTTTAACGAAACAAGCAATGAAAGACATACTTCAATTATGTTTGATGAAAGAAGAAGATTTAAATGATGTAACAATTTCAGATGTCTTGTCAGAGGATTTCATGAATTCGAACTTTTGGATTTATTGGAAAACGATGTTCGCATTTGAACCTTGGCATTCTGCGATGGAAATGCGTCGTTATTTAATGAGATTTGTGCATCACATTGGAGGATTAGCTGATTTTAGTGCTTTAAAATTTACTAAATACAATCAATACGAATCACTCGTACGCCCTATGGTTGCATACTTAACGTCCCATGGTGTGCAATTTGAATATAATGTTCAAGTGCTTGACGTTAAAGTAGATGTTACTACCAAAGACAAAGTTGCTAAAACAATTGAACTAAAACGAAATGGTAAAAAAGAAACGATTCAGCTCACACCCGATGATCTCGTATTTATTACTAATGGTAGTATCACAGAAAGTTCAACATATGGTGATAATGACACACCCGCACCTCCTACAAAAGATATTGGCGGAAGTTGGAACTTATGGCGTAACTTAGCCAAACAAAGCCCTGAGTTTGGTAATCCTGAAAAGTTTTATAAAGATTTACCAGATAAAAGTTGGTTTGTCTCAGCAACGGTAACGACAAATAACAAGACGGTCATTGAAGCTATCGAACGTTTATGTAAACGGGATCCATTAGCTGGAAAAACAGTTACAGGTGGGATTATCACAGTGAACGATTCTAAATGGCAAATGAGTTTTACTGTGAATCGTCAACAACAATTCAAACAACAACCTAAAGATGAAGTGAGTGTATGGGTATACGCTTTATATTCAGATGAGAAGGGCGATTATATCCATAAACCGATTGTTGAATGTAGTGGTCATGAAATATGTCAAGAATGGTTATATCATATGGGATTACCTATTGATCAAATAGAATGCCTCGCAACACAACATTGTAATACGATTCCTGTATATATGCCTTATATTTGTTCATATTTCATGCCAAGAGCGATTGGCGATCGACCACTTGTTGTCCCTCAGCACTCTCGTAACTTAGCCTTCATTGGTAACTTCGCAGAGACAGAAAGAGATACAGTGTTTACTACAGAATATTCTGTAAGAACAGCGATGGAAGCAGTTTATCAATTACTGGACATAGATAGAGGTGTTCCAGAAGTCATGGCGACAGAATTTGATATTCGTGTCTTATTAGATGCGATGTATGAACTTAATGATCGTAAAGACTTGAAAACATTAGCCGAGCAAAATAAAATACAACAAGTTGCATTACACACGTTCTTGAAAAAAATAAAAGGTACGTTTGTAGAAGAACTCTTGAAGCAACATAAATTATTATAATAGTGTGTAGGTAAATGTTAACCCCCGCGTGTTTGAGGGCATGCGGGGGTTAAATCATTATTATTCAATATATCGTCTTAAATGTTTTGCTGTAACAGAGTTGTTAATATCTAGGAGTCCTTTAGGTTCTCCAGCATACAATAATTGTCCTCCATGTTTACCAGCAAATGGTCCAATGTCAATAAATCCATCTGCTTCTGTCATCATTGTTAAATTATGTTCGATTAAAATAACAGTATTCCCTTTATCAATCAAATGATTAAAGCATTCAACGAGAATAGATAAATCGTCTTCGTAAAGTTCTGTTGTAGGTTCATCAAAGATAAATATTTTTTAAGTTATTTTGTGTTGCTCAATAATTTCGATATCGGACATGGTTTTTACCTCATTGCTATTATTACGCGACAGTAGTAAATGTATTCACTTTTCTAAAGGAAGAATAGTAACGTCAAGATTAAAATAGGTTTTTAAAAAATCTTTATAATTTTCACGTGTGACAGCGAATTGCTCTTTTTTATATCTTTTAGTAAGGGTAAGGTGATGATAAGACATCGTAGCTCGACCAAAATTTTGTGGTTTTGTAATCATGAGTTGCTTTACAAATATAGATTCAGGATGTGAGGTATTGTAGTTAATCATTTTATCAAAATCATGAATATCACGAGAAATAAACTCTGCTTTATAACGTGTTATCCACGTTGTTTCTTCCAGTTTTTGAAGAAGATACGTCGTAGGGGTTTCAAAAATGGCACGAAATTGACCTGTCTTTTCAAACACAATTTGTGTCGCTTCAATTGAAGTTATTGGGAGTGCTTGTAATGGTAAATCGCCAAATCCCACATCAGCAATATAGTAACCATTGTTAATAAGAACAACTAGTGATAAATGAGAGCCTTTAGGGCTGTAGTTGCCATTAGGCTGATGAACGGTTGCTGACATTCGAAACACTTTAAAACCTTTAGCTTCTAAGTAGCTACCGAAGAAGTGATTCATTTCATAGCAAAACCCACCACGATGTTGATATATAAATTTATTAAATAAATAATCTAAATCAACTGAAATCTTTTCTTTATTTTGAACACTAATATTTTCAAAAGGAACGGTTAGCATAAAGCGTTCCATATAATAGTTAAGTGCATCTAAAGTAGGTTGAGGATAACGTTGAGACTCAATATTTAAATAATCTTCAATTGCTTTAATATCCATAGTTTCTCCTCCTTAATCAATATGTATCCAAAATATAAAATAGAGCAAACGTGTGTTCTTCAATGAACACACGTTGGTGATTATAGTTCTTGTTTCTTAAAAATAGATAGTGATGAAAAATAAGAAATGACAAAAATAATAACACCAAGCAATGCATAACTACCAGTTGCTACTAAAACGAGTGGGTTTGAAGCGATTTTACTTATTGAACCTGCTTTTATGAGTATTGGCATAACAGCAAAGAACCACATGGATAAAAATAATGCAACAGCAACAACTGCTGTAGTAAGCATAATGACATTTGAATTCTCAGGACCAAATTTAAATGTGAGTGGAAACATTAATGCATACGTACAAGCCATCCCAATACCTATGAATGCTGAAAATAATGTAACCATAATATCTTGAGTCACGATAAGACAAATGATGGCGCCAATTATCAAACCAAGTAAAATGAGTAAACCATAAAAGGCAAAGTATGCTTTTACATAAGTATGTCTATGTGTAGGAAGGGTAGACACATAGTACATCCATTTAGAATCTTTTTCACGTTTTAAGTTATCTGATACGGGAGATAATAACATGACCATTAGCATGAAACAACACATCATTGGACTAAAAAATGCAAACACAATACTTAATACGATACCAATAATTAAATAGGTTATGAGCGATTTTTTAGAAGCATAAAAACTACTAAGTATAAGTCCTTTCATTATTTATCACCTCGCATAATTAATTTTGTAGCATCATCAATACTTTGAAGCGGGCGTGCTTGTTCAAAGTGTTGACGTTGCTTGACTAACGTTTGACGTTGACCATGACGTATTCGTGAAGCAATGATTACCTCTTGAGGTAAGTCTAAAGGGGAAGTTTCATCTGTTTCGATAATGCCATAATCAGTTAGTAATATATGTTTGTCTTCTTGTAAAAGAATATGACCATCGCGCATAAAAATAAGTTTTGTAGCAAGTTGTTCCATATCCTCTGAAATATGAGATGAAAGTAAAATACCATGCCCTTTTGATACATAATCTTCGAGAATTTCTAACACTTCTTCTCGTCCTGAAACATCCATACCAGCTGTTGCTTCATCTAAGATTAATAATTTTGTCTCATGAGAAAGTGCGATGGCTAATGCTGCTTTCATGCGCATCCCTCTAGAAAAAGTAGAAATTTGATTATTTTTAGGTAATTCAAATGATTGAATAAGATTGAAAAATTGATCACTATTCCAATGTTTAAAAATATTTAAAAATACTTTATCAATCTCTGTTATTGTCAATTTATTCGGTACACGTAAATCATCAAAAACTACACCCACGTGTTCTTTATAATCTTTATCTTTTTCGGAAATAATTTGATTGAAAAAAGAAATCTCTCCTGAATCTTTAAATCGATTACCCACTAATGTGTTAATAAGTGTGGATTTACCTGATCCATTTTTACCAATTAAGCCAATGACCTCACCTGGATTTAAAGTAAATGAAATATCATTTAATTCGAAATTTGAATTCTTATACGATTTATTAAGTTGTTGTACTTGAAGTAAATGTGTCATCTAATGATCCTTTCTTTATAGAAATGAAAACTATGAATGATAAAATTTATATGTTTTTAATAAATGACTAAATCCATTATAAATAAACAAAATGATTAAAATAAAGATCCCTAATGTTTGGGAATGGCCAGTTTCTAATGAATAAAAGCCTAAAAATATTGCACCAATCATAATTAAAGATAGGTTAATATAGAATGTTTTGAACAAGGAGTTAAAGTAAATATGTCGTTCTCCTTCATCTAAAATATTAATTAATTTCTCAGCATAATTTTTT
>NZ_KV827222.1:9296-39260 GCF_001836075.1 Staphylococcus sp. HMSC035D11 | reverse complement strand
TTTTTTCTCCTAATTTGGGATAGCGAGAATCAAATTTACGATAAAATAATCCTGTAATTACCGAGGAAATAATCGTTGTCATAAAAGGAAGTAATGCCCAACTACTAGCACTAGAATTTCCATTTCCTAAGACAATGATAAAAAGAGCAATAAAGCTAATTGTTAATTCTAGATAATAAATAAATGAATTTTGCATATATGCTAAATTAGCTTTCTTATCATATGAATCCGCCTCATCTTCATCAATATGTGTTTCGGATAAACGTTTGTAATGAACGGCCTTTTTTTGAATCATAATTAAATACATACTTAAGACTAGGATAAGTGCCACACAGATTAATGAGATTAAAATGACATTTGAATGTGTAGCATAATGATAATTTCCAAAGAAGTGAAAGCTATGGTTGTAGTCAATGAATAAAGCTATACATCCTCCAATCAGTCCGCCAATTAACAAAGTGATTATAAAACGACCTATTTTCATAAATCTTCCTCCTCAATTATAAAGATAGATTCAACAGGTTCATTAAAAATACGAGCTATTTTTATAGCAGTTAAAATAGAAGGTGTAAAGTCATTTCTTTCAATGAGAGATACAGTTTGACGTGAGATGCCTGCTTTTTTAGCAAGTTGCGTTTGATTATAACCTTCTCTTGCTCGTAATTCTTTCAATCGATTTCGCAATCATCATCATCTCCTCACAATCAGTGTATATTATCATAGTCATTTTGACAAATATATTTGTCAAAAAGTATCTAAAGTAAATTATGGGTAAGACTAACGATTGTCTGATGTTAGACATCCGGATGTCTAAAGCGTCTTACTATTTAATCTTATCCACTGTGTAATGTCTTCAAGATTATAAAGCTTGATAATATCTTGATATATATCGTCTAAATTTATATTAGAAAGTGTAGAAATCAATGTATGTTCAATATGATTTAAAGCTATACTGATGTTACATTGTTGTGCTTTGTGTCCTTCTTTTTCTCCTAAAAAGTTGGTAAGTAAATGTTGACTTGAGAAGATATTGCCACGACCTTCAATAGCTAAAAAGACATCGTAAAAAGTAATATCTTTGAGTTTTTTTCTAAGTGTAAATCCTCCATTTTTACCAGTTGTTGAATATACCAAATTTTCTTTTACTAATGCTTTTACTATTTTTTTTAAGTAAGAATCAGAAACTTTAAGTCGCTTGCTTAAAGCGGTAGATGTCATTACTGACTGACGAGGGAGTTGGTTTAAAATTAATAAGACATATATTGCTTGTTCCCAACCGGTAGATAATTTCATATATAAGCCTCCTATCAAACCTATTATATAATATTTTTATATTATATTTAAAAAATAAAGTAGTTCCTATATAATTGTATTTAAAGACAAAATATATCTCAATTATCTTTAATTAAAAATAGGGAGACGACAGCAGTGAAAAAACATTTAAATACTTCAATAACATTTTATATGTCCATTCTTTTTACGACTATTTTTATGGGATCATCTTTTCCAACTGGCAAATATTTAATTTCAAATGAACATGTTCCACCTATGCTTCTTGGTGGATGGCGATTTGTTATCGCAGGATGTATGATGTTAATCCTTACATTTATGAGAAATGGGGAAAGGGGCATTCTACCCACAAGTAAAGGGAATAGTTATAAAGGATTTATATTAGTGTTCGTTATTGGATTTTTACAAACAGCAGGGACGATGGGATTATTAAATTTTGCAATGGCATTTGGCGTGTCTTCTTCTATATCATCTATTCTATTATTTACGAACCCGCTATGGCTGGCCTTTTTAGCACATTTTATTTTAGATGAAAGGTTAACAAAAATTAAAATTACTTCACTTATACTTGGTGTGTTTGGAGTAGGATTATGTCTCGGATTAGATGAAACATTATTTGGATGGGGGACGCTTTTTGCACTAGCTGGTTCATTATGTTGGTCAATCAATACAATAGTGACAAAAAAGGTAGTGTTTGATAAAGGGCCCTGGGTTTTAACAGGATGGCAACTATTATTCGGTGGTATGTTTATGCTGATAATGAGTCTCGTTTTAAAAGAACATTATACACTTAGTTCGCTTAATCATTGGGGATGGATATGGTTCTTTTGGCTTATTATTCCAGCTTCTGTAGGTTCATTTGGATTATGGTTTTATAGCTTAAGCCAACGAGGGGCAACTACGGCGAGTAGTTTCTTATTTTTAGTACCACTATTTTCGACACTATTTTCAATTATAGGATTAAGAGAGCCCTTCACGCTTCATTTAATTTTAGGAGGTTTATGCGTTGTTGTGGCATTAATGTTAATTCATCGTCAACCGAGGAAAAATGTTTTATAAAATACAATATTCAATACATTGAATATAAATACATATATTAATAGAAATTAGATTATATAAAACTTTAGTTAAGCCTTTTGAAATTGTCTTACTTTTAACATAATGAAAAAATATGAAAACTTGTCATTACTATATTTTTGAGAAATAAAAAATTTAAAAAAATCTCTTCACAGAGAATGTAATTTTGTGTAGTATATCTTTCATATGATTTTTAGAGAGAAAAAGGAGGAAACAATAATGAAAGATAACAGAATGATGTTCTTCATATTTATGTTAGGTACATTTACAGTTGGAATGGCAGAATATGTTGTTACTGGTTTATTAACTCAAATTGCAAGCGATATGAAAGTGCCTATTTCGAGTGCAGGGTTATTAATTAGTGTGTATGCAATTAGTGTTGCATTAATCGGTCCATTAATGCGTGTATTTACTTTAAAAGTGCGCGCACAACGTTTACTCCCAGTATTGATGGCCATTTTTATTATAAGTAATATAATAGGGATGTTAGCACCGAATTTTCCAATATTACTGTTATCTCGATTATTGTCAGCCTCTATGCACGCGCCTTTCTTTGGCGTATGTATGAGTGTGGCGGCAGCTGTTGCGCCTCGTGGTAAAAAACCACAAGCGATTGCTCTCGTTCAAGCCGGATTAACAATTGCAGTGATGATTGGCGTGCCATTCGGTTCATTTTTAGGTGGATTTGCGAATTGGCGCTTTGTCTTTGGCGTCATGATTTTGTTAGCTGTCATTACTATGTTAGGAATGATGAAGTTTGTACCTCATGTTGTATTGAGTACAGAAACTAGTGTGAAAAAAGAATTAAAAGTATTTAAAAATCCACATATCTTAATTGTAATGGCAATTATTGTCTTTGGTTATTCAGGCGTATTCACAACTTATACGTTTATGGAACCAATGATTCATAAATATGCACCATTTGGAATTGTTGGTTTAACTGTATGTTTATTTATGTTTGGCCTTGGCGGTGTGGTTGGTAACTTGCTTACAGGTAATGTACCAGAACATAAACTTACACAGTACTTGTTCTATACCTTTGTGTTATTGTTTATAACGATTGTTTTATTTGTAACAGCAGTGCATAGTGCGATTTTAGCAATTATTATTTGTTTCTTATTTGGTTTCGGCACTTTCGGTACAACGCCTCTATTAAATAGTAAAGTGATTTTAAGTGCACATGAGGCACCGTTACTTGCAAGTACACTTGCAGCTTCAGTCTTTAATATTGCAAACTTTTTAGGTGCCATTGTGGGGTCAATACTATTATCAATGGGATTCCCATATCTTACGATTACATTTGTATCAGGCGGGATCATTATCTTAGGAATTATAATTAATACAATTAATCATTTTTATGAAAAAAAGTATGTTACATTTGATTATTAATCAAAAGCGTTCTAAATTGAATTCACTCAATTTAGAACGCTTTTTTATAAAATGTAAAATGAATGTTAAATAATTACCTTAAAATTGACAACTTGAGGAATATAAGATACGTCGTGTTGCGTCATATAATCAATTAATACTTGTGCGCCTTCCTCTTGAATATCTTTAACGACTGGCGCTTCTGCAAACATTTTATAATCTCCGCCTCCAACTGCACGATAGTTGTTCACACATATGGTATACGTTTTTGTGTCTTCTAAAGGTGAAGCGCCGACTTTAATATCTGAAACACGTTGTCCTACAGGTGCACCAGCATGAATGGTATAAGAGATTCCTCCATACATATCATAATTAAAATGTTGAGGTTTTGGAGATAAAAATGTGTCACTGACCGTGATTTCATTATTGTCATTTACACTAAAATAACTTGCTGATTTTTCTAAAGCAGCTTTAATTCCTTTGCCATTAAGTTCTAAAACTTGGAATGTATTAGGAAAAGGATAGTTATTAATGATATCTCGCATTGTGACTTGTTGATTAAAGCCTTTAGCTGAATCAAATAGCGCAGTGCTTGCTATATCTGCACCACTTTTTTCTAACAAAATATAATTTATCAGATTAATAAGTGAATGAGGGTGTGTTCGAGCTTCGAACTGATGAGTGACTAGCATTGGTTCTGATAATGTTGTAATGTCCGTATCAAGCCAATCTTCAAGTTCATTTAAAAGTGAATGATCGTTGTTAGATAATGTTAATGAAAGATGAGAAGGCACAGATACAAGAGTGCTCTGTTTATCTGTAATTCGATGTTCATGATCTAATGTTAATGTCACCTTACCAAATTCTGTACCTCGTGTACCTGGTTGGATAATGGCGGTGTCATTTTTTATCATTGCAATATCACGATGTTGGTGTCCTGTTATAAGCACGTCAATATCTTTATGGAAACGTTCTAGTATATCAGATCCTTCATTTTCTCCAGTTAATTCTTCAGTAGGTATATCAGTATCAAGACTTCTTTCAAAACCGCCATGATAAGACACAACGACAACATCTGATTTTTTACGAACGTCTGGTAAAATACATTTTAATGTTTCAACTGCACTGTTGAACGTTAATCCTTTAATATGGGCAGGTTGTTCCCAATTTGGAATGAATTGTGTTGTTAATCCAATGACGCCAATAGTTATATCGCCACGTTTAAAATAATTTACGCCTTGACCAGTCAAAGGTGCGTTATTGTGATCAAAAATATTTGCACACAAGATAGGGTGATGAAGATGGTTTAAAGTATTTTGTAAATAAGGTAATCCATAATTAAATTCATGATTACCTAATGTACCAAAGTCAAAATTAAGACGATTATAAATATCAGTAAGAGGTTGACTTGATTGTTCTTCAGTTGCTAGGTAATGGCATAAAGGAGAACCTTGTAAAAAATCACCATTATCAATTTTAAAACTATAGTCATCGTGTTGACGTTCTTGTTCGATCAGTTGATTTACTTTTAATAGTCCCATAGGAAGATTTTGGTTTCTTTTTGAAAAGTCAGTGGGAAAAATATAGCCATGTATATCACTTACGATATAAAAAGAGAGTTGTGTCATAGGTCATTTCCTTTCATAAATAAAGAGATAAAAAAGGGAAGTAGTTTATTGAACGCCACATACCTTTATTATCTCTTATGTGTTGTATTACTATTATAAATTATTGAATTGAACCTGTAGCAAGCGTTTTACTACCTTGTTTTAAACGAATATTCGCACCTGAAATAGATTCAGATGTTTTAGCTGTAAAAGTTAACGTTGCGTTACCTTGGTCATCAGTGGTTACACTTTGTTCTTGACTATAGCCTACCGTATCATAATTTTGCCCATCTTGAGAAAAACGTGCAAGCTGTCTACCACCATCTTGATAAACACCTAATTTTAAATGATCAATAGTTGTATTTTTAGCCATGTTTGTTAATTCAACTTGAATATTAAATGGTTGATTTACTGATACATTATCTGGTAAATGGAATTGAACATTATTGCTAGATATCATTGAATTAGAAGTAGTTGTATCTTGGGAAGACTGTGATGTATTTGTATCCTCTTGTGAATGATTATTTTCAGTCGTATTGTCTTTTGTACTATTCGCTTTGTTATTACCATTATGGCTACCATGATTTTTATGATTACTATTTAGTTGTGATGATGTACTGCCATAACTACCTAGTTTAAATGTTGAACGATCGTACCATTTATATCCAGAAGGTGGTTGTGACCACGGTTCTTTTTCAGGTTCAGTTGAATGTTGTGGTTGTTCGAAATTAAGAAGTGGCGTAGGTTGATCTAACTTAATACCTGTTTCTTTTAAATTCGGTGTATTATCTTGTTTTCCAAACCAAGTTGTAATATTTTTAAGTAATTTACTATTATCTTGTTCTTTAAATCCATCATACGTTTTCTTAGTTCTTCCATTATCTTCACGTACATATTTAGGTGTACTATCTTCGACTAATGATGAATCTCCAATGAAGGCTGCTTTTCCTTTACCTACTTTTGAGATAGCGACATAAGGACCCTCTGCTATACCACCGCCATTGTAAATACCTTGATCGACTGCATGAGACCAACGTTGTTTTTGAGATAAATGTTCTGGTAAGAAAATAATACCTTTTGCTTTTGTAGGATCTGTAATTGCAAGAGTTGAACCAGCATGCATTGATACAGAATGTACACCTTCAGTAATACCAAAGCTGTCACTAGATGACACAATATTTTGAGTATTTAAATCACCTAAAGCGTTGTAACGGAAACGTACGCCGAAGTGTTCAGAAAGCCAATCTGAACTTTTAACATTGCGCATAGCTTTAGAATGTTTTTCCTCATTTGTTAAATCTTTGGTGATATCTTGATATGCACCACGACGATAACCATTCATCACTTCTGAAGAATCGAAACGATTTAAGTTTCTGTCTGCATTATAATGATCAGAGATAAAGATGATATTGCCACCTTTTTCAACAAAATTAAGCATAGCTTGTTGTTCTCTCTTTTTAAAAGGAATATTGGCTTCTGGAAGAACGAGAATATTGATGCCACGTAGTGTATTAGGTGTAATATTAGATTCTCCATCGATTTGTTTCACAGTATATCCTTGTTGACGCATTGAATCAGCATAATCGGAAAAGCCACCATCAATGACCCAATCAGCAGCTCCTGCCGTTTGGCCGTGTGAAGCGTCAAAAGCGACAGTTTGAGTGGTAGTTTGATTTGGTGTAGCATGACTGATTGGCGTTGCAGATAATGTAATTGCTGAAGCTAAAATAGTACTACTTAATACTTTTATCCATTTCATATTTTTATCTCCCAAATATATTTTTAAATGATTTATAGAAAAAGTATAATAAAAAAATAAGTTGATAATAGATTATTTAGAGAATGTTTAAATAAATTTTACAATTCTTTAACAGTGTAAAACAATTCTATAAAAAATTCACACATAATAAATATTATTTTGGTTAATATTGTGCTACTCTTAGTATTGTCAAATGAAATGCGTTGACAAATTACATGAATGTATACATAGCGAACGGGGGCAATATGTTATGAAGCAATTTAAGTACCTTTTAGTATTAGCGCTATCAGTTATTATTTTTGCAGCAGCATGTGGAAATAATAGCTCGTTAGACAATAATAAAAGTAGTAATTCGGATGGTGGATCAAGTTCAAGTAAAGATGGCTACACACCTAAAGAATTAACTGTACAATTCGTACCATCACAAAATGCAGATACACTTGAAGCAAAAGCAAAACCGCTTGAAAAATTATTATCTAAGAAATTAGGTATTCCAGTAAAAGTGTCTGTATCAACAAATTACAATACAATTGTTGAAGCAATGAAATCTAAAAAAGTAGATGTTGGTTTCTTACCACCAACTGCTTACACGTTAGCACATGATCAAAAAGCAGCTGATTTATTATTACAAGCACAACGTTATGGTGTGAATGAAGATGGTTCTAGTAATAAAAAACTTGTAAAAGATTATAAATCAGAAATCTTAGTTAAAAAAAATTCAGGTATTAATAGCTTAAAAGATTTAAAAGGTAAAAAAATCGCATTACAAGATGTAACTTCAACAGCAGGTTACACATTCCCAATTGCAACAATTAAAAAAGATACTGGTATTGACGCTACTAAAGATATGAAAATCGTAAACATGAAAGGTCATGACCAAGCTGTGATTTCATTATTAAATGGCGATGTTGACGCTGCAGCTGTATTCCAAGATGCACGTAACATTGTTAAAAAAGATCAACCCAACGTATTTAAAGATACTAAAATTCTTAAACTAACAAAACCAATTCCTAACGATACGATTTCAGTTCGTCCTGATATGAACAAAGACTTCCAAGATAAACTTAAAAAAGCATTTAAAGATATCTCTAAAACAAAAGAAGGACATAAAATTATTAGTGAAGTATACTCTCACGAAGGCTATACAGATGCTAAAGACTCAGACTTCGATATCGTAAGAAAATATGAAAAAGAAGTTCAAGATATGAAATAATTTTCACATAGATAGAACTAAATAAGTGATAAAGAGAAGAGGCTAGGGCAATTGAGTCATATAAGAAATGCATATATCATTTCTTATGATCTTGTCCCGACCTCTTTCTCTGTATTAAAAAGAAGGGTGTAAACATACATGAGTCAGATAGAGTTTAAAAATGTGAGCAAGATTTATCCTAATGGTCATGTGGGGTTAAAAGATATCAATTTAAACATTGAAAAAGGTGACTTTGCTGTTATCGTAGGTTTATCAGGTGCGGGGAAATCTACATTATTACGATCTGTTAATCGTCTACATGATATTACTTCGGGAGATATTACAATTGAAGGTAAATCGATTACGAAAGCGAAAGGTAAAGAATTATTAATGATGCGTCGTAATATAGGAATGATTTTCCAACATTTTAATTTAGTCAAACGATCTACTGTGTTGAGAAATGTATTAAGTGGTCGTGTCGGTTATCATCCAACTTGGAAAATGATATTAGGATTATTTCCAAAAGAAGACAAAATTAAAGCAATGGATGCGTTAGAACGTGTGAATATTTTGGATAAATATGACCAACGTTCAGATGAACTGTCTGGAGGTCAACAGCAACGTATTTCAATTGCACGTGCCTTAGCGCAAGAGCCAGCGATTATTTTAGCAGATGAGCCTGTTGCATCTTTAGACCCGCTCACTACTAAACAAGTTATGGATGACTTGAAAAAAATCAATGAAGAATTAGGTATTACCATTTTAATTAACCTACACTTTGTTGATTTAGCATTAGAATATGGAACACGGATTATTGGTTTACGTGCAGGAGAACTGGTTTATGATGGGCCGGCAAGTGAAGCGAATGAAGATGTATTTAACGAAATTTATGGCCGTAAACTTAATGACGATGAGAAGCTAGGGGTGGAGTAATATGGCAACACCTACTACAAGTAAATATGATCAATATTTAAATAAAAAATTCTCTTTCAAAACTAGTTTAACTCTATTTTTAGTGATTGCGCTCGTAGTGTGGAGTTTTTTATATACGGGCTTTAGCTTTAGTGACTTAATGGTAGGGATTCCACAAATCGGTTCTTTCTTTGGGCAAATGGTCCCACCAGATTGGAGTTACTTAAATACCATTACAAAACCTATGTTAGACACAATTCGCATGGCGATTGTAGGGACATTCTTAGGATCCATCGTATCAATTCCGGTTGCATTGCTCTGTGCAAGTAATATTGTAAAAACAAAGTGGATTACGATTCCATCACGTTTTATTTTAAATATTGTACGTACCATTCCTGATTTATTATTAGCTGCTGTCTTTGTTGCAGTTTTTGGTATCGGACAAATTCCAGGGGTATTGGCATTATTTATTTTAACAATATGTGTTATTGCGAAATTGTTCTATGAATCGCTTGAAACAATTGATCCAGGTCCAATGGAAGCGATGACGGCAGTAGGTGCAAATAAAACAAAATGGATTATGTTTGGAGTAGTTCCACAAACAATGTCTACATTTTTATCCTATGTATTATTTGCATTTGAGATTAATATTCGTGCCTCAGCAGTTCTTGGATTAGTAGGTGCTGGTGGTATCGGTTTATTCTACGACTCAACTTTAGGATTATTCCAATATCCAAAAACAGCGATGATTATTCTGTTCACTTTAGTCATTGTTGTCATTATTGACTATGTCAGCTCGAAAGTGAGGGAAAAACTCGCATGACACAAGAACAGCATCAGTTAGAAAAGAAATATCCAGTGAAATCAAAGGAACACAAACAAAGAATGATTAAACATTGGCTGATTGCCATTGTTGTTTTAGCTATCATTGTTTGGGGTTTTGCAGGTATGCCTGCTTTAGAATTAAAATCTAAATCAATTGAAATTCTTAAATCTATTTTTAATGGATTATTCCACCCCGATTGGGGTTACGTTTATATTCCAGCTGGAGAAGACTTACTTCGTGGTTTACTTGAAACGTTTGCCATTGCTGTTATTGGTACATTTATCGCAGCAGTGATTTGCATACCATTCGCATTTTTAGGTGCACGTAACTTAGTAAAAGTTCGACCAGTCACAGGGATTACTAAATTCATTCTTAGTGTGATTCGTGTATTCCCTGAAATTGTTATGGCGTTAATTTTTATAAAAGCAGTAGGTCCTGGTTCATTTTCAGGGGTACTTGCGTTAGGGATTCACTCAGTAGGGATGTTAGGTAAATTATTTATAGAGGATATTGAAAGTTTAGACTTCTCATCAGCAGAGGCTTTAAAAGCAAGTGGTGCGAATAAAACTAAAACACTTGTCTTTGCGGTGATTCCTCAAATTTTACCTTCATTCTTATCCCTTATTTTATATCGTTTTGAATTAAACTTACGTTCAGCATCTATTTTAGGTTTAATCGGTGCTGGTGGTATTGGTACACCACTTATCTTTGCACTTCAAACACGTTCATGGGATCGAGTAGGTATTATATTAATCGGATTAGTTATTATGGTAGCCATTGTTGACTTTATCTCGGGAGCTATTCGTAAACGTATTGTGTAATAGAAGACATAATTTGAACGTTTTTATAAACAAATAGAGCTATTGCCAGAACTTAGAAAACTGGACAATAGCTCTTTTGCTATGCATGAAAGAAATGTTGTTACAGTATTAGTAACAGATACTTAGAAAAATACAGTTAATGTTTTTTAGGAATAACGCGTCTAAAGCTAATACTTCTAAGGCTAGTATAAGAGTGAATATGCTAAAATAATTATATTTGAAGTATTAGTGTCATATGCTTTAGTAAGGGGCATTACTAAAGCATATGTAACGTTATTTAAGGATAGGGAATGATGATAACTAAGTGTAGGTTCTGTTTTTAAATAATGCGGTGGTTCATTGATGTGTGATTCGATACATAAGTCGTGTTGTCAGAGTAACGTGTTGTTTGAATAGCATTTAATTTAGTGTCGTGAGGTTGAGTCGTCGTTGTTCACTGTTTCATTAAGCTCTGTTTTTCAACATAACTATTAAAATCGTTGTCATTATTTTCTAGCATGTCTTTATTTCATCCATTTTCCTATGCAAGACCATTGAAACCGATACCTTGTCTTTAGGTAGATTTCACTGTGGCGCTGAAACATTATAAAAACCTGTGTGTTGATTCTAAAGGATGACGAGAATGTGATTAATATTATAGTTAATACCCTGATTTATGTTGTAATCATTTCTAGGTGTAATGAGTCATTTGTTTTGGTCATGATTAATTAGTATCGTTCTCTGAATCAATAAGTTGATGAGGTATATGATAATGATATTGTTAATCAATATTCTGCTAGGATGTGAGAAAAATGAATGAAGATGCTATAAGTGTTGTACCAAATACCTATTTAAAATGATGTATAGTCAAAGGTAGTTAGTTCTTAGTAATGATCATTCTATATACATAAAGATAATGATTTTATTTTTCAAAATAATCATACCTATGTACATTTATAAACTAACATATTCATAAAAAAACAACCTTAATATTCCCTATCATCTATATGACAGTTTTGTCATACACTTAAAAGTTGATAGGATAAATCGCTATTAAATAAAACTATAGGATGACATTGAAAGGGTGTAGAACATGAATTTTCGAAATGTAGTGACAGATGATTTAGAAAGTTTAATTCAATTAGAAAATGAAGGGTTTACTAAAGAAGAAGCAGCAACAACTCAAGCTTTAAAACAGCGTATTGAAATCATTCCGGATACGTTTATTGTTGCAGAAGAAAATAATCAAATTGTTGGTTATATTAATGGTCCAGTTATTTCGAATAAGTGTATTACAGATGATTTATTTGCATCAATTAGACCTAACCCCAATATGGGTGGTTATTTAAGTGTACTCGGTTTAGTTGTAGCGAAAGATTTTCAACATCAAGGCATTGCAGGCCAACTGTTAAATGATTTTGAGAGTATAGCAAGGCAACATGCACGTTTTGGAGTCACTCTCACTTGTCGCGATACTTTAGTAAGTTTTTATGAATCGCATGGATATATTAATGAAGGATTATCAGATTCTATTCATGCAAATGTAGCTTGGTATAATTTAGTAAAAGAATTATAAAAATAGGGGGTGATACATTGGAAACAGTATATCTAGCTGGAGGGTGTTTGTGGGGTGTACAAGCATTTATTAAAACATTGCCAGGCGTTATAGCTACTGAAGCAGGACGTGCGAATGGAACGACGCAGCGACTTGATGATGAATATGATGGCTATGTAGAATGCGTTAAAACAGTTTTTAATCCTGACATCACTTCAATTCATGATTTAATGCATTATTTATTTGAAATCATAGACCCATACAGTCTGAATAAGCAAGGCGTAGATAAAGGACCTAAATATCGTACAGGTGTTTATAGTGAAAATGAAAACCATCTTAAAGAAGCACAACAATTCATTCAACAACGTTCAGATAGAGATAAAATCGTTGTGGAAGTACGTCCTTTAGAAAATTATGTTAAAAGTGCAGACGAACATCAAGATAGATTAGATAAACATCCTGAAGACATCTCGTTATGTCATATCTCTAAAAGTATATTAAATAAATACAATTAAAAAGAATGGGACAGCATTCATATCGTATTCGTTGTCCCATGTGCGCTTTATTATTTCTTAGAAAATGTATCGATAAGACTAAGTGCAGCTAAACCTAATAGAGCTAAAGCATGTTGTGCGCCAACCTTACCATGACCTGCCTCAAGGCGTTTATATACTGCAACGCTTAATACACTAAACGTGACAAGTGATCCTAAGCGAGAGATATTTTTATGCAAGACACTTGTGGCAAACAAACCCGATGCAATGAACTCAATCACACCTGCTAATTTCATTGCACGTTCCGATAATTTAAAATCTTGTGTAAATAGTTGTTTAGTATAAGGGTTACCAGTAAGTTTACGTTTTGAAGCGGCATACAAATCTTTAGCGAGTTTTAAATTGGTAGCATAACGTAATATCATTATCTAAACGCTCCTTTATATTATATTTTTTAGTTAAACTAAGTATAAAAGTCACGTTAAAAAAAGTTAAATAAAAACGTTCAGCATAAATGTGTAATGCATTCACGCTGAACGTTTTTATTTATATAGTTATTGAATTAGTTTTTACCGAATGTATCAGCAAAACTTAAAGCAGCTAAGCCAAGTAAATCTAAAGCGTGTTGTGCGCCTTCTTTACCGTGACCAGCTTCAAAGTGTTTGTAAGCTGCAACGCCTAATACACCAAATGTTGCAATAGAACCTAAACGAGAAATATTTTTGTTTAAGAAACTTGCAGCAAATAATGCAGCAGCAGTAGCTTCTACTGTACCTGCTAATTTAACTGATTTTTCTGGTAAACCAAATACATTTTTAAATGTATCAATCATTTCTTGGCTACCTTGTAATTTTGGTTTTGATGAATCATATAATTCTTTTGCAAGTTTTAAATTTGCAGCATAACGTAAGATCATTAATAAGTACTCCTTTTTTAGTTAAATTATTTTATTATAAAATAAGTATAATTTTTATACTAGAAATTATATGATTATTGGTAAGTAAAGTCAATAAAAAGCGTTAGATAATTATCTTTTTATAAGAAAGTGTTAATCAGTACACTTTAGAAACTATATTGAACGTGTCATAATAATACTGTTGTGACAAAATCTATGAAAGGAGTTATATTATGGAAACATCGATGAATTATAATCGAATGACTACAATTTTCTTTATTTCGGGTATTATTGTTATGGCAAGTTTATATACTGCTTTACCCCTTACCTCGGTATTCGCAAAAGATTTTGGCATTTCAAATGCTGTTGCCTCTCTAAATGGTGTGATCTTTTCAATTACATATTCACTAAGTTGTCTATTTTATGGTACAATTTCTGAAAAATTTGGACGTATTCGTACGATTTTGTTTGGACTTATTGGACTCGTCATCATATGTTTACTTATAGGCTTCATTCATTCGTTCACACTACTTATTATTCTTCGTGCAATTCAAGGTATATGCGCGGCAGCTTTTTCACCTGTATCTATTACTTATGTCACTGAAACGTATTCCCCAGTAAAACGTGTGACTGCGATTAGTTTTATTAGTACAAGTTTTATGTTATCTGGTGTCATTGGCCAAAACTTGAGTGAAATTGTAGTACGTTATACTAATTGGCATATGGTGTATTTTATATTAACGTTACTTTACATTTTTATAGCAGTACTTATATATAAATATATTCCAGAAAGTCCAGTGAAAAATCCTCAACTCAAACTAGTAGGTTTCTTTAAAAACTTTAAAGATTTTAAAGATAATAAAATAGTCATATTATGTTATCTTATTTCTTTATCTTTACTTACAATGTTTATTAGTATGTATACAATCTTTAATCATTATATTACTTCTGATATTGTGGGTGGCTCGGAAGCAACAGCCATTAATGCTAAACTCTTTGGTATTATTGGGATGTTACTTTCATTATTAGCAGGACGTATGAGTGATCGTACAGGAGTTAAACATGTTATCGTAGGCGCATTAATTGTCAGTATAGTTTCTCTTATTTTAATGGGCTTCACTACAAATGTTATTTTATTAGTGATATGGAATGTATTATTTGTAGGAGGTATTGCGTTTGCAATTCCATCTACGATTTCAAAAGTAGGTATGGTTGTCAATCGAAATCAAGGTTTCTTCTTATCTGTTAATACCTTTATTCTGTTTTTAGGAACAGCCATTGCGCCATTATTGATGATTCTTATTCAACCATTATCTAATTTCACATTACAATTTATAATGATTGCGACCATCGGCATCATCGCTCTTATAGTCGCTTTACTTTTACCACGTAGAAAAAATGTAATACGATGACATTATGGGTATCGAAAGCATTCAAATTCAAAATGAGTTTGGATGCTCATTTTTTATAAGTTGAGTTGTCAAATTAAGCGCAACAACTTAGAATTTAAAAGTTCATAAGACACTTTCTAGGTCGATGGTCAATAGAGATGCCACTATCCCTTTCCATTTACAAAATGAATTAAACAACGCGGAGCAACCTACTTGGATAGATGTCTTCCATTTATAATTTATGTAGAAGTAGATGGACATGTGATGACAGGACAAAACCCATAATCTGCTTCTCAAGTATCAAGTAGGACGCAAAGTCAAAGCATTATTAGACTATTTACAGTTTAAAGATATATCTAAAATGTCATGCAATGTAGCAAAAATCTCATCTACACTATAATTGTAATCATTTTCTACCCAACGTCTTAAGACCTCTATCATGCCACTGCTATAAAAATCTGCAATAATTTCAGGATGATGACTGTGTTTAATTTTTAAAGCAAGTGGATCATTTTGACTTTTTACGCTATCTAACATTAATTCACGACTTACATGCGTTAGATTACGAAAGACATCCGCTTGACGAGAAGAGGTCAGTAAATGTTTAAATACTTTCTTATGTTCTCCGATAAAATAGATGAATTGTTGAAAAGATTCTTCTGTAGAAAGAAAAGGTCGAGTATCTTCATGATGAAATTGAGTTGCGATATAGTCAGGTAAAGAGAATAGAAGATCGTATTTATCTTGGAAATAACGATAAAATGTACTACGATTAATTTCTGCGTTATCACAAATTTTTTGAATTGTTATTTCGTCAAAATGATAATCATTTAATAATTTAAATACAGTTGCGTTTATATGTTTAATCATACGCTTTTGATTGGCAGTAGGCATAATCCGAAAATACTCCTATTCATTTTTTCTAGTTCGAAAGTTTGACTTATTAAAAGTAAAGTATCATAAACTTTAGAATAATTCCAAATATACATCTTTAATATGATAATAAAAAAGTGTGACGATAGAATATTTAATATTCTTCGCCACACTTAATTGTCAAATAAAGTGTCAATTTAATATTTATTTAGTGTCGATATCTTTTAACCAATCATCGACGTTGTGATCATGATTGTCTACATAATCTTTTGCTACTTGTTCAGGATTTTTACTTTTAACAAAGATGTTTTTAGCTAAACGTTCCTCATCTTTTTGATCCCAATCTTTTGCCATACGTGTTGCAATGTCATATGCCGCTGGATGTTTTTCTTTAAAATTATGATTGAATACTAAATCAATATGTTGCTTATTGTTTCCATAAATTTTGTCTGGATCTTTAAGCATTTTGACATCTAATTCTTTCGAGAACCAATTTGGTTCCATTGATGTGAAAAGAATAGGTTGTTGTTGTTGATATGCTTTTTGAATTTTTTTGAATTGTTCCTGATCGGAACTTTTATCTAGGCTATATTTACTCAAATCGTCTCTATCTAATTCATCATTCGTTTGTTGCATAACACCATTTCTGTTATCAGTACCTTGAATTGTCCAATCTACAGATTTACCAAAATCTTTATCATCTTTTAAATCTTTAATTGAATCAATGTTCTGAACATATTTAGGTACTGCTAATCCAACATTAACATGATCAATTAAATGTTTGTCATCATATAAAGTAAGTGTATCTTTAAATTTATCATAATATCTTTTATCTGTTTCTGGAAAAATACCTGAAGCATGAAATGCATCATCACTTGCAGACACTGTTGCATATAATGGTCCACTTGCTGGCACAGGTGTAGTTGTAACATCATAACCAGCTTTCTTTAATACTTCCGCAATCACAAGTGAACGTGCAGTTGAATTATCACTTGCAATATAAGGGATTTCAATCGTTTTGTCTCCTAATTCGGTTTTACTTTGTGTAGAGGAGTTGGATTGACTATTCCCACAGGCACTTAAAACTATGGCTAGTGTGAGTGTGGCTAATAGTGCTAAAAATTTTGATACGCGTGATTTAAGCATCAATATCTTTCGCCTCCCTGATCATCTTTTCTATTGTCTGTATGACTCGTTTGATATTTATCGTAAACATGTTGATTATGTTCGCGGGCATAAAGCATCAATGCTTTAAATAATACATCCTGCTCCGTATTATTATCAGTTAAATCTTTGTATAGGTGTGTGGTTTTATCAAAATAAGTTGTAGTGTCATGCTGTTCTTGTCGCTTAGAATGAACCGTTTCAGGTGTACCTTCTTCGGTATATAAAGCTTCGTAATCAACATCATCATATGCATTATAATTATTAGAATGGGTAGCATAGCTGCGATTTTGATGTTGATAAGATACATCTTGTGTATCAACGAATTCTCTATAACGAGGGGCCTCTGAATGTTTGTAATTAGAAGTAGAAGATTCATGATGTTCTTCTAATGCTTTACCTTCAACATCAATTTTAGGTAATATAACACCTAACCATTTCGGTAAGTACCAAGATGCATTACCGAATAATTTAGTTAAAGCAGGAATTAATGTCATTCTGACAATAAAAGCATCAAATAATACACCAAATGCAAGAGAAAGACCCATTGATTTAATTGCAGTATCATCTTGGAAGATAAAGGCAATAAACACACTGAACATAATTAATGCAGCGGCAACGATAACTGGACCACTTTCTTTAATACCTACGCGAATAGAGTGATCATTATCTCCAGTTTTGCTGTATTCTTCATGAACACGTGTCATTAAGAATAATTCATAGTCAATGGCTAATCCGAATAATAAACCGATTGTAATAACAGGTAAAAAGGCAAGTAATGGACCTGTATTGTCTACACCAAATAGACCACTCATCACACCATCTTGCATGACTAAGGTTGTAAATCCAAGGGTTGCCATTAATGATAAGACAAATCCAAGTACTGCTTTTAATGGTACAAGGATAGATCTAAATACAATCATAAGTAAAATAAATGCTAGTATAACGATAACGCTAGCGAATACTGGGATAGCATCATTCAGTTTTTCTGACATATCGATATTAATGACGCTTTGACCAGAAATCTCAGTGTCATAATGATATTTATCTTCGGCATCTTTGTGATAATCTCTCAATTCATATACAAGATCTGTGGTAGATTTAGCGTTTGGACCTTCATTTGGAATAATCGTAAAGATAGCATAGTGATTATTACCATTCAATTGTGCTTTAGATACTGTATCTACATTATCTAAATCTTCTATATCTCTACGCATATTACTTAAATCATTTTCAATTGATGTTTTACTTCCACCATCTTTAGTATTCACTAACATTACAATTTGTCCGTTATAGCCTTCACCAAAATTATCTGAAATCAGTTGATACGCTTTATGCTCAGAAGAATCGTTTGGTTTAAGACTGTCATCAGGAATACCAAGACGCATGCCTGTGATTGGAATGATAGCTAGAATAAGAATCACTAAACTAATAATCGTTGCAAGCACAGGTTTACCTACAACGAATTTAGCCCATGGATGATGTTTAGGGTCTTTATTTTTAGTAGGCTTATTTTTAATTTTAATACTTTTATGGAAAATACTAATTAATGCAGGAAGTAATGTTAAGGCTGCTAAAACAGCGAATAACACACTAATAGCTGAAGCAAATCCCATAATTGCTAAGAAATCAATGCCTACTAGTGATAAACCACACACTGCCATCATTACTGTAATACCAGCAAAGATAACAGCACTACCTGCAGTACCTACTGCTTTACCAATTGCTTCTACCGTGGCAGTACCTGATTTTTTAATTTCTTTATATCTAAATAGAATAAATAAAGAATAGTCAATACCTACCGCTAAGCCAATCATTACAGCTAGTGTTAATGTGAAGTTTGGAATGTCAAACATAAATGTAAGTAATGAAATCATACCGACACTTGTTACTAAACCAAGAATCGCACTAATAATTGGCATACCTGCTGCAATAAGAGAGCCAAATGTGATAAGTAAAATAATGAAAGCAACTACGATACCTACTATTTCAGAAACACCACCAGGTTCAGAGCCCATTGACATACCAGTTGTTTTTTCAATTTGAATGTTGTGATTATCTTTAATATCTTGAAGTGCTTTATTTACTATCTTTTTAGATGAATCTTGCATACTTGTTTGAGGGACAACATAGCTGATATTAGCAATAGCTGTATCGCCTTCACTATTGACCTGTCCCGACTCATATGGATTAGAAATGTTTTGTATATAATCATCATCTTGTTTAATATTATCTAAGGCATCCTCTATGTCTTTTTTCGTTGTTTTATCTTTCAATCCATCCTCTTTATTTGAATGAAAGACAATCTTCATGGACGCTTTTTCACTGTCTTGATGAAATTCTTTACTGATTTTATCATTCGTATCAATGGATTTTAATCCATTCATTTTGATATCACTATCAAATTTTGGTGAAGTAACTAATAGAGGCGCAATCACTACACCAAGTACGACTAACCATATAATAATACTTAGCCATTTATGCTTAGCGATAAATGTACCAAGTTTATATAATAGATTTGCCAATATAATACCTCCTTTTATTGTTAAAATAGCGTTATTAGACAATGTACGTTAATAGAACGTATTTTATAATTTAACAAGAGTTTGATTATATGTGTACCATTAAAAAATTTAAGATGTTGGAAAATGCAACATTTTATTAAAATTGTTGTTTTTTTATAGAAGAAGTGAGGAGGAGCATAAAAAAGAGAAGGATAACATTCATTTAAAATTCGTTATCCTTCTCTTTATGATATGTATAAATTTAAGCTACGAAATATCCGATAAGACAAATTGCACCAATGAGTACAAATAAAACGCCAGGTAAATATATTTTTTCTCTAAGATCAATATCTTGTCTATATGCGACGAAGCTACTAATAGAGATGAGTATGATACCAACTACTAGTAAAATAATAGAAAGTATAAGCATCAACTCAGCCTCCTTCATATCAAAATTGATGAAAACGGTGTTCTCTTAATTTTATTATATTAGGAACAGACAAATTTTTATAGCGATTTATTAATATAATGTAAAAATGTTATCATTTTTATAGTTATTTATTAATAAAATTTATAATAAATTTACATTTAATAAAATAATTAAAAGGAGTAGAAAATGAATTCTACAAGAATTGTTTTCTACTCCTTTGGTTATATAAATGATCTTTTCATCTCATTGACGTCTAAATACTTTCATTTTTTAAAGAATAGATTAATGTCATAAAGTTTTGAATAAGAGCAGTGAGATGATGATCTGCCCGGTAAACGATAGAGATATAACTTGAAGGTGGGCCTTCTTTTAATGACTTGCCAATAATATTAGGATGATGGAATAAGGTGCTTTGACTTACAAGACTCAGATAATTAGAATCTTTAATAATGGTTAATATACTACTAATACTATTTGATTCCATATGAACATTTAAATCAATAAAATTGTTTTTTCGCCAATCATCAATACTTTCTCGTGTTGAACCACTACTATGAATAATGAAACGATACGCATTTAAATCTTCTAATGAAATATCTGTTTTTGAAGCCAAAGGATGTCTTTTATCCATTGCGATAACAAGTGGATTTTCTTGAAGACGTTTCACTTTCAATTCTTTTTCATTGAATCCTTTTTCTGAAATAACGCCGATATCAATCTCTCTATCTTTTATTTTCTTTAGTATCATAGGAGCAGTATCTACAATTAAATTCATATCAATATTTGGATAATCATGCATATATTTTTTTAAAGTGCTAGGAAGAATACTATAAATAGGTGCATGACTTGCTCCAACGCGTAAAGTCCCACGTTTGGATTGTTTGAATTCTTCAATCATATGTGTTGTTTCATCAATTAAATTTAGCATTTTATTAGAATTACGATAAAGTAAGTCTCCAGCATCTGTTAAATTGAAACATTTCCCTTTTTTAAAATATAAGGGTATTCCAAGTTCGTTATTTAAATTTTTTAGATGAAATGTTACAGTTGGTTGCGTTATCCCCAGTTTTTCAGCAACAGCATTTTCATTCTGCAATTCAACAAAATTTTTAAAAATCATCATTTGTTTTGTATTCATAAATTAATTCCCCAAAATATATAAATTTTTTCTATTCTATTGTTTATATTAAAGAAAGAATTTTGAGGTTACGTTAATAAATTGTTTAAAGTTAGTTAATGTTGATACATTATAATGGAATATACAGTATTATCAGTAGAGGATTGAATAAAAATTTTGTTACGCTCTCATGTATTAAATTAAAAATTGAGGGTAATAACAATGTTGCTTAACAAATCTTACAACATAAAGCATTTACATTTAAGGAGAGATTTACATGTCAGAAAGACTACTTGTGATTTCTGATATTCATGGACATCGAAAAGCCCTTGCCATACTTTTAAAACGAGCAAAATATAATCCAAAAAAAGATCAGCTCGTACTTATGGGGGATTATGTCAATAATGGACCGGATTCATTTGGAACATTAAAATTAGTTAAAAGGTTAAAACGACGTGGTGCGCTTGCTTTAGCAGGTAATCATGAAATGCGCTGGTTAAATAGTAAAGATAAAAAGATTAAGCGTTGGCATCCGTTCTTACGTGAATTATCTGCTGTTGAAGTGATTGGTAATTATATTTTTGCACATGCAGGAATAGATACCAATAAACCTTTGAATAAGCAGATTAAAGAATATACTACTGGACATTATTCACATTCGCTTAATCGTCAGATTCCTAAAAATAAATATTTAGTTCATGGTCATGTACCGAATAATCGCTATGGATTAAAGAAAGACGAGATTTATAAAAATAAAAATGAATTATCTATAGATACAGGCGCAGGACACAATAAGTTTTTATCGCTGATTGATTTAACAGGTCAATATCAGTATTCAGTAGAGGTAACGAATATTCGAAAAATGAATATAAAACGCTTAAAAATATAATAGTTAATGATGTTTAATCTTTGATTAAAACGAATAAATAAAAATATAATAAGACATTCAAGTTTTATGTAAAATGTTATATAATGAAATGGAATATCACTAAAAAAAGGGTGGCATTAATGAATAAAAATACGCAAAACAAAAATCGTAAAATGTCGAAGCTAAGTTCGTATTTAAAAGTGTCATGTTCAGCTTTAATATTAAGTAGTTCACTTGTAGGTTACGGGTTTACTAAAGATGCATTTGCAGCAACACAAGATGCAGAAACAGCAACTTCTGAAACTACAACACATGTTCAAAAAGATTTACAAGATGCAATGAATAAAGCGAAAAAAGACATTAAGCAACTAAAACATTTAAGTGCAGTTGAGTTAAAAAGTTATAAAGAAGATATTGAAAGTGCTAAAAATCAGAATGAAATTAAAGATATAATCAAAGAAGCGAAAAAAGAAAATAAAGTAACAGCACAAGAAAACACAACTGACGTTTCAAACAAGGATAATAGCACTGAATCATCTAGCACTCAAGATGCTTCAACAGAAGAAGAAGAAAAGTCTACAACAAGTAACGACACTTCTGCTGATAATACATCTAATATATCAAATGAATTAGATAACATCGTATCAGATCTAGATACTTTATCTAATAAAGTTGATAGCGGTCAACAAAAAGATGCAACAACATCAAATGAATCCTCGTCTTCTGAATCAAATACTTCTGAAAACACAACTGATGAAGTAACGAAAGAGGAACCTACTACGGAAGAATCACCAAAAGAAGTGCCAACAACAGAGAAACCTTCAAACCAAACAACCTCTTCTAAATCAGAAACGTCTATTGTTGATAAATTAGATAGTATTAAAAATGATATTGATAGTGCTAAAAAAGACATCGAAAGTTCAAAAGAAAACGATTCAAATCAATTACCAAGTGATGAAAATAGTACAGAAGAGGAGACAACTGAATCATCTAGCATTCAAGATGCGCCAACAACAGAAAATACAACACATTCTAATTCAAACCATCATATATTAGATGGATTAGCTAAATTAAACGATACTCATAAAGATCAAGACTTAGATACAGATGCACGACATCACCAATTCGATAAAGTGAATCACCAATTATCTGAAACTGAAAAAATTAATCAAGCTATTGCTAAAATTGAAAATAGTAAAGATGATGCCAGTCATTTATATATCAATCGTAAATTAGATCAATTATCTGATTTACGTGATAAAATTCAAAATCAAGCTGATTTAGCGAAAAAAGATAAACAAGCTATTGATAATGACATTGAAACTGTACGTAAAAATATAGAGAATAACCGTGATATTATTCTTAATCGTTTGCAACAAGCGTCTGACAAACAACATGCAGCTGAAGATATATTAAACAGTGTGTTTAGTAAAAATGAAGCGCAACACATCTTGAAAAATATTAAAACAAAAGGGCAGTCTGACAAACAAATTGCAGATCAGATTATGAAACAAATTGATGGATTAACTTCAACAACAAGTGATGACATTTTAAAATCTATGTTAGAACAAGCTACTAATAAAGAGGATTTATTAAAAACAATTTTATCTACACGTTTAGGCCAAAATGAAGCGGCTACTATTGCGAAACGATTAGCCAATGACCATTTAACAAATTCACAAATTGTTGATCGCTTAAAACAAGCATTTAATCAACATGGGCTTGTGTCTAGTGATGATATTTTAAATGATATTTTAGATAAAACGTCTAATCGTAAACAAGCCATTGAAACAATGTTAGCAACAAAATTAAACCAAGCAAAAGCGAACGCTTTAGCTGATATTATTTCAAGAGTACAATCTGATAAAGCGAATGCTTTGGATTTAGTGAAAAGTACAATTAACGGTAAAGCCAATGACTTATTACAACTTCAAAATAGCTTAGGTCAAGCCAAAAATAGATTAAACTATATTCTTGATCCAATTGTAAATCGACCATCATTATTAGATCGTATTACGGGTAACACAAGTGGTTCCAATCTCGGTTCCAATCTATTAGGTAATGGATTAGATTTACTAGGTGGTTTAACTGGAAGTCATTTATTAGGCAATCTTCCTTCAGGTAGTAGTTTGCTTGATGGATTAACAAATGGAAACAGCTTACTTGACGGTATAAGTGATATTCCTAATCCAACACAAGGCTTATCATTAGGTCATTTAGGCGATGATGGTTTACTTAGCGGTTTATTTAATAGTGATGGAAATTTATCATTACCTGCAACAGGTGAAGCTATTAAGAAAAACTGGATTCCGATTGCAGCAGTGATTGCTATTGCAGGCGGTGCGCTTGTATGGTTCAGTCGTCGTAAACATCATCAATCTAATAACTAAACCAAAAATAATTATGAGTAAATAATTAATGCCATTGAACATTAATTATTTACTCTATTTTTATATATTGAGTTGTTGCACTAAAATGGACAACTCAACATATGTAAAAGATGTATCCAAAGTATGAATAGTAATCAATTTACTTTACATCATCATTGAATGTCATATGCATTAGACATAAACTTAAAGTGTGAAAAAACAATTTTAAAATGACTCAATTGTAATTATGACGTAGTACATATTGAAGTGATTAAGATTAAAGGGGTGGGGAGCATGGAACACGGTGAAGGTGTATCTCATACAGTATCTGATAACAAAGAGAAAAAACGGTTTCGATTAAAAATGCCTGGTGCATTTACAATATTATTTATTTTAACCATTATTGCAGTGTTAGCAACTTGGATTGTGCCAGCAGGTGCGTATTCTAAGCTTTCTTATAATGCAGGAGCGCATGAATTTAAGATTGTCGATGCACATCATAAAACAACGACAGTCCCAGGGACACAAAATCAACTTGATAAATTAGGTGTCAAAATTGATGTGAACCAATTTAAATCAGGTGCTATCAATAAACCGATATCGATTCCTGGAACTTACGAGCGCTTGAAACAAAAGCCAGCGGGTCCCGATCAAATTACGACAAGTATGGTAAATGGAACGATTGAAGCTGTCGATGTCATGGTATTTATTCTTGTGCTTGGTGGTTTAATAGGCGTCGTACAAACGAGTGGTGCTTTTGAATCGGGATTATTAGCATTAACTAAAAAAACTAAAGGACATGAATTTTTACTGGTCTTTATGGTATCTATCTTAATGATTTTAGGTGGAACGTTATGTGGCATTGAAGAAGAAGCGGTCGCTTTCTATCCAGTGTTGGTACCTATCTTTATAGCGATGGGCTATGACTCTATTATATGTGTAGGGTCTATTTTCCTGGCGAGTTCTATTGGGAGTACGTTTTCAACCGTTAACCCTTTTTCAGTAGTCATCGCCTCTAATGCCGCAGGAACAACCTTTGTAGATGGATTGTATTGGCGTATTGCTGGACTTATTGTAGCAACCATCTTTACGATAGGATATTTATATTGGTATGCAAAACGCATTAAAAAAAATCCGAAACGATCATACACTTATGATGATAAAGTGAAGTTTGAACGACAATGGTCAGTGATTAAGAATAATAGTGAAGACAGTATCTTTACCTTACGTGAAAAAATTATTTTAATACTCTTTATCTTGCCCTTCCCAATTATGGTTTGGGGCGTCATGACTCAGGGATGGTGGTTCCCGATTATGGCGTCTATGTTTTTAGCCTTTACCATTGTGATTATGCTTATTGTCGCATTAGGTAAGAATGGCTTAGGTGAGAAAAAAGTGGTCGATGCATTTGTTAATGGTGCATCAAGCTTAGTAGGCGTATCATTAATCATTGGTCTTGCACGTGGTATTAATAGGATTATGAATGATGGGCTGATTTCAGATACAGTGTTAAATTTTTCATCATCACTCGTAAAACATGCGAATGGCCCACTGTTTATTCTTGTATTATTGATTATCTTTTTCTTCCTAGGATTTATTATTCCTTCATCATCAGGATTGGCTGTACTTGCCATGCCAATATTTGCACCACTTGCTGATACAGTAGGTATTCCTCGATTTGTGATTGTTACAGCGTATCAATTTGGACAATATGCGATGCTATTTTTAGCACCAACAGGATTGATTATGGCTACATTACAAATGTTGGATATGAAATATTCACATTGGTTTAAATTTGTATGGCCAATTGTCGTTTTTGTATTTATCTTTGGCGGTGGCTTATTAGTTGCCCAAGTATTAGTATATTCATAATAAAAAAGCCATTGAGTTTCAAATTTTTGAAACTCAATGGCTTTTGTTGTGCATTTATTTAGGTTGAATATAGTGTAAAGATGAGGCAGTATCCGCATCAATTTGACGATAGGATACAATACCCAATCCTTTTACATTTGATTCTGAAATAATGATTGAGCCATCATCATTGACTTTTTCAACAAAAGCAACGTGACCATATAATGCACTTGCTCCAGATTGACCTGCTTCAAATACAACTGCTGTATGATTTTTAGGTGTTGTGCTTACACTATAACCTGCGTCTTCAGCACTATTATCCCAGTTATGTGCATCGCCCCATTGACCGCCTACATGTTTATCAAATTGTTGAACACGTTCGTACACATACCAAGTACATTGACCATATGGATATGGTGAAGAAACATCTGAAATTGAAAATGGCTTAAATGCACTTCCTGAAACATCTGTGCCATTACTTCCTGTTGATTTTGAATATTTATCTAAATCAGGCATATGTTTCTTATCAAAATCAGTTAAATTATAATGTTCAATTAAGCTATTTAATTTCGTTGCATAGTTTGGATCAGTCGCATATGTTTGGCTTAAATGACGTGTTGCTGAACGATAAGTTGGAGCAACATTTTTCCAAGATGATTTATAAATTGTAGGATTACCGTCAATACCATGTTTAATTAAATGAGCATAATCTTTTAGTGACGCTTTAAGATTTGGATATTTACGGAAACCAGCATTAATACTAAATATATGATTATCGCTACTAGCTTCAAGTGTATTAAAGTTAACTGAAGCGCCTTTATAACTACCTTTCATGCCGAATAAATTGTAGTTTGGTGCTTGTGCAAGTGAACTATTACCTGAACTTGATTCTAAAATGGCTTGCGCAATCATTACAGAAGCATAAATATCATTATCTTGACCAATTTTATGCGCATCTTTAGCAATAGATGTAATAAATTCACGTGTTGCTTTATTTTCTACCACTGCCATGTTTCCATTAGTAACATTATTCCCATCTAATCTTGGTACATCTTGGAATAAACTTATAGCACGTGTATTACTTTGTTTAAAATCATTTTCAAATGATTGTGGTGCTTCTTGTTTATGTTTTAGTTGTTTCTCCGTTGGTAATTGTGGATTGTTTTTATTTGTGTCTAGTTGGTCTTGAGTTGTTGATGTATCTTTTTTTGAATCTTCATTTTGTGATGCTTGAGATGTGCTGTCTTTTTTAGATGATGTATAGTCTTTATGAGTTTGTTGTGCTTTATCACTATATTTATCAAGAAGCGCATCTAGTACATCCTCTGATTGTTGACGATCTTTGTTAGATGTTGCTTGCTCTTCCTGAGCGGTTTGAGATGTTGTGTTGTTTGTTGTTTGCTGTGATGTTGATTGATTGCTACTTTCAGATGTCGATGACTCATTAGTATTAGAATCATTTAAATCGGAAGCTAATTGATTCAATGAATCTAAAGCTTTGCTTACGCTAGAATCATCAGTTGAATGATTGTTATTACTGTTACTATATCTAAATGATGACTCAGACGGTTGATCTGATTGATTATTTTCTGTTAGTACATCAGATTGATTTGATGATGTGGTATGACTATTTGACTTGTCAGATGAGTCTTGAGGTGATGCATCGATTGTTGTGTGTTGATGTGATGATTCAGTACTATCTTCATCTGAAGAAGTTGTATTCGTTGCATTTTTGTCATCATTAGTATTAGATGAAGATGAATCACTTTCAACATGTTCATATTTAGAAATATCATCATCAAAATGGAATAAAGATGAAATCAAACTTGTTAAACTAAAGCCATTTTCAAAGTGACTAGGATCTAAAAAATTTGATGAGAATGAATGATTTGAATCATTCATGTTAAATACAGATAAGGGTGTATGATACGTATCTTCATCTTTAGTATTAGATGAACGATTATTTTTCGAATGTGTTGATGATGGTTTAGAATGAGAAGAGGCATCTTCATTTGAAACTGTGTCTGATTGACTTTCTTTTGACTGAGAGTCTGGCTTTTTATTATCAGAGCTATCAGAAGTTGAATCTTCTGAAGATGGAGTTTCATTGCTTTCAGTACGTGTTGTTTCTGATGTAGAAGTTGAATCCTCATTATTTGATTCAGATGTTTTAGTTTCTTTTGTATTCTCTTCAGCTTGAGCAACACTAGATGTAAATGTTGGTAAAACCAGAGTTGTAGTTAGCAAATATATCATAAATTTTTGCTTCGACATCAATAAACGCTCCTTAATTTTGTATAATATATTTTATAAATCCGTCTTAAGTCAGACGATTTCTATCGTATTTTAACGTAGCATTAGTTTTGTCGCTAAAATTATTTTCTGCTATAATGCATGAGTACCATTTTAATTGTTGACGTATATCAACTAATTATGGCATTCGTGATAAAAGTATTATACTAATTCTACGATATAAAAAACAATGTTTTAAATCATATTGATATAAATTCTTAATATTTCATTTTTAGGAGAGTGAAAATGAAGAACGCGTTTAAACTATTTTTGACAGACTTAAAGCGTGTCGCTAAAACACCTGCTGCTTGGGTAATTCTAGGCGGTTTGGCAATTTTACCTTCATTTTACGCATGGTTTAATTTATGGGCAATGTGGGATCCATATAGTAATACAGGTCATATTAAAGTGGCAGTTGTAAACGAAGACCAAGGCGATAAAATTCGAGGTAAGAAAATTAATGTAGGTAATACGCTCGAAGACACATTGAAGAACAATGATAAATTTGATTGGCAATTTGTCAGTCGGGAGAAAGCAGATCATGAAATACGAATGGGTAAATATTATGCAGGAATTTATATACCTAAGAAATTTACACATCAAATTACGGGAACACTTCGTAAACATCCGGAAAAAGCAGATATTACATATAAAGTGAACCAAAAAATTAATGCTGTCGCCCCTAAAATGACTGATACCGGTTCGACAATTATTGTTGATGAAGCCAATAAACAATTTAATACTACTGTAACGAAAGCATTATTGAAAGCAGCAAATAAAGTAGGTCTTCAAATTGAAGACGAAGTACCAACTATCGATAAAATTAAAAATGCAGTCTATACTGCCCATCAATCTTTACCTAAATTGAATAAAATTGCAGATAGAATTGTTTATCTTAATGATCATCAAGATCAGCTTGATCAATATGCGAATCAATTCCGTGATTTAGATACCTATAAAGATGATATTTTAAATGCTCAACAAAAATTAAATGATGTCAATGCAGCGATTCCTTCTTTAAATCAAAAAGCAAAACTCATTCTCGCATTGAATGAATATATGCCTAACATTCAGAAATTAGTGAATGTAGCAGCAGATGATATTCCTCAGACATTCCCTAAAATTAATAGAGGGGTAGAGATTGCGAGTCAAGGATTAGACTTAGCGAATCAACAACTTAATGATGCGCAAGGTTATTTAGGTATGGCTAAGCAACGTGTTGGGGATTATCAAGAGGCAACTAGGCGAGCACAAGCAGTTAATGGTAATGTGAATAATAATTTACGACAACAAAGTGCGACAACTAATGACAACGGTATGCCTCAATATA
>NZ_KV827222.1:0-9196 GCF_001836075.1 Staphylococcus sp. HMSC035D11 | reverse complement strand
GCCTCAATATACGATTCAAAAACTAAGTAATAGTTCGAATAATGATCAATTACCTAATGGTCAGATTCTTTCGAATGAAGATGTTAAATCAATGAATAGTGGACTTGCTGAAGCATTACTTGCATTATCTTCAAATGCGGATAAGCAAGCTAAGGCATCACAATCTGATGTAAAAGCATTAAGAGATATAACGTATGGTGTCATTGCCTCTAATCGTCCAACAGAATATAATGACATGCTTCGAAATATTAAAGGACGTTTAGAAAACACTTCAAAATACAATCAACAATTGATTGATGTATTAAAAGAATTACAACAACGTGAACATGTGAATTTAGCACCACAAATTAAACGAATCGAAAGTACCAATAACCGTATTAATGATACGTTACGTTCTACTAACCAATTGATTGATGCATTATCAAGTGGTGGTAAAGGTAGTGCGGAGTCTATTAATGTATTAAGAAGCTTGCCAGCTTTAAATTCTGGTTTAGGTAGTTATAGAGATTACATTAAAGATAATTTAAATCATCGTTTACTTGTAGTTTCTAATGATATTACAAAACAATTAAGTGAAGGCCAAGTTGTATTATCAGATGTGCAATCTAAATTAAATACGATTAATCAAGTGATTCAAGCAGGTCAAGATATTGTAGGTAATGGTCAAACTCGTATTGCAACACTTCAAAGTGAATTACCATCACTTGAAGCGGGATATATTGAAGCAACTCAAACTGCTAAAAATTACTTCCCAACAGTACGAAAAAATGTAGCAAAAGCTGCAGACTTTGTACGTAATGATTTACCTGATTTAGAACAACGTCTTGCGAATGCAACAGCTACTGTTAATGCTAACTTACCAACATTATTTGATAAGTATGATAATGCAGTAGATTTATTAGATGAGAATCAACCAAAAGCAAAAGAAGCTTTAGCGAATTTAGCGAACTTTGCACAAACAAAATTACCTGGTATCGAAAGAGATTTAAATAAGGCTAATGATATATTCAATCAATTGGACGATGACGATGCAGTAGATAAGCTTGTTAATAGTCTAAAAAATGATTTGAAAAAACAAGCAGATGTTATCGCAAACCCAATTAATAAGAAAACTGTGGATGTTTTCCCAGTCAGAGATTATGGTTCAGGGATGACACCATTCTATACAGCATTATCCATTTGGGTAGGCGCTTTATTATTAGTGAGTTTATTAACAGTGCATAACAAACATGAAGAATTAGCAGATCAGTTAACGAAACGGCAAGAATATCTTGGTAAAGGAATGTTCTTTATCTTGATGGGTGTATTACAAACCCTCATTGTTACAACAGGTGACTTATTCTTACTTCATGCGCAAGTAGAATCACCATTGCTCTTTGTACTCGTTGCATTATTTGGAGCCATAGTGTTTAATACCATTGTTTATACGTGTGTATCTATATTGGGTAACCCAGGTAAAGCGGTAGCCATCATTCTTTTAGTATTACAAATTGCAGGCGGTGGCGGTACCTTCCCAGTAGTTACACTACCTAAGTTCTTCCAAAACATTTCACCTTACTTACCATTTACGTACTTAATTGATTGTTTACGTGAAGTTGTAGGTGGTATTGTACCAGAAATTTTAATTACAAAATTAATTATATTTGGGCTCTTCGGTCTTGGTTTCTTCTTAATTGGATTTATTGCTAAACCATTCTTAGATCCAATTATGACTAAAATTGCAAAACGTGTAGAAGAAAGTAAAGTAACAGAATAGAAAATAAAATAGCCTGATTGATAATGAAACATCATTATCAGTCAGGCTATTATTTTTAATTAGATTTGTTATTAGATTCACTACTACGATGAGTATGACTTTCAGTAGAAGACTTCGTACTTTGTTGCGATGAAGGTTTTTCTTCTGTTGAAGGTTGTTCAGTTGATGTTTGCTCTGAAGATGGTTTGTCTTCTGTGCTTTGAGATGTGGGTTGTTTTGATGTGTTACTTTCTGAACGATGTTGTGATTGTGACGTAGTTGATGATTCACTTGTTTTTGGCTGTGTAGTCTGAACAGTAGAGGGACGTTGCGTCGTTTGTTGTTGTTCTTGTATTGATTGACTTGTTGACTCAGATTGCGCAGTGGTACCATTGTCAGACTGACTTGTTTCATTAGATTGAACTGTATGACTTTCAGAAGTAGTTTCTTTTTTATCTTTCTTTTTATTAGATTGTGTTTGATTTGAGTCAGATTGATTGGAATGAGTGGCTGCAAAAAAGACTGAAAATCCTAATGCCACAATAAGTAATATAATGACTATAGTTGCTAATATTTTTTTCAAATGATAGTCCTCCATTTTTAATTCATTTCTTTAGTTTATTATAATCAAAGTTCAACAAATAGGTAGTATGTATATAACCAAATCATATTACATTTTATTTACATAATTCTGTGATAGATACATCTAAAGTACAGTGAATTAAGACAAAGAGTATGAGATAATAATAGTGAAATAAAAATCCATTAGAGAAAGAAGGACAATCATGAATAAAATAGTTAAATCTATAGCATCAGTTACTTTAGCATTTGGGACAATGTTAGGCGTAAGTACAACTGTTTTACCAATCGAGGATACAGCGCATGCAGCTACAAAGCCATATTATGTATATAACGGGTATGTAGATAAAGACGCAAAATTTGTAACCAATAAACAGTTTATTAAAGCAGTTAAATATGGAAATGTAACAATGAATGGAATAAAATTTGAAAAAGTGCATAGTAATAAAAAACTTGAAAAATATAACCAAACATTTACTGGTGTAAGTAAAGATGGTAAAAAGGCGAATAAAGTTCAATTTAGTGTTAAAGGGGATTTGACATATAATCAATTGAAAAAAGCGTATGGCTCAGACTTTAAAAAAGTAAAGGGTACTCCAAGTGATAAAAAAAGTGGTATTTTCGAATATCAACCTAAGAAAGATGGATTAATTGTTTCTTTTGTTATAACACATGGAAGAACAGTAGAAGTAGATATTGGCTATGAAGGTGTCACAACAAGTAAATAAATGAGAAATACGAGCGGAATTGAGTTCAATTCTCGCTCGTTTTTATTATTCAATGTGACATAATACTGCAAATTCGAGTTGCATTGTTTGTGAGCCATTCTCATTACTAATTGTAATATACCGCTTTAATGTATCAATACGTTTAATATAAGCTGCAATAGAATGGATCGTACCATTTTTAAAATAACTAATCATAGCGAGTTGATGAGTTGTATATTTTTCAATTAATCGTCTATTCAGAATATTGAATTGATCATCCGACAAAGAGGGCATCGTTATTTTATTTTGATTTTCGATAAAAGTTTTTATTCGTTCATATTGTTCAGGCATCACTGCAAAAGGTTATATATATGTTGAAGAATATAGACTATTTTGTTTAAAATGAATCATATTTTAAGAAAAAATGAACAAAGTAAAAATATTAAATAGTCTTTTTTTATTACGTGTAATAAGTTTAATATGTATGATGTAAAAAGAATTTGAATAGTGTATACTTATACTATTAAAATTAGAAATGAGATTATTATGAAAATAGTAGAAGTAAAATCTAAGAATGGTACCAATTTTATGATTTTAGATGGTAATAATGAACCTATAGTAGATGCAGTAAGATATTTGAAGTATCTGGATAGTGTTAAGAAAAGTTTAAATACCAAGAAAACCTATGCCTATGCACTAAAAAATTTTTTTGTTTACTTAGAAAGTAAAAAGATATGCTATAAAGAAGTTAGTTTTGATAACTTTGTTGATTTTATAAGATGGATGAAAACACCTTTTGAATATGAGAATGTCCTCTCTTATCACCGAAAAGAAAAAAGCATTAGTCCTAAGACAATTAATCTGACTATGACTGTAGTATCTAATTTTTATGATTATCTCTATAGGAGTAAAAAATTAGATGTTAATTTCTATGATTTTATGCATATGGAAAGTAAATACTCTAAAAAATATAAAAGTTTCATGCATCACATAAATAAGGACTATAGAACGTTGAAAAATATTTTGAAAGTTAAAGAACCAAAGAAAAAAATAGAAGTGTTAACTAATGCGGAGGTTAAGAAATTATTAGAGGAAGCTAATAATATTAGAGATAAATTCTTAATACAATTACTATATGAAACCGGATTACGTATAGGTGAGGTATTATCATTACGTATTGATGATATTAAATTTGACTTTAGAAAAGGCCATCAAATAGTTTTGAAAAATAGATTTAATGATAATGGTACTTATTTGAAAACTGGGGAAAGAAAAATATTTATTTCCCAATCGTTAATTGATTTATACGATGATTATGTCTACGAAATAATTGACGAACTTTCAATATGTTCTGATTATCTTTTTGTAAAAATAAAGGGGAGAAATGTAGGAGAAGCTATGAATTATAGTGATATATATTCATTATTTAAAAGGCTAAAACATAAAACATCTATAAATGTTCATCCTCATTTATTTCGCCATACACATGCAACTGTTTTTTATAATGAAACTAAGGATATAAAACAAGTTCAAGAAAGACTTGGTCATAGTAATATACAAACGACTATTAATTTATATGTTCATCCCACTGAAGAAGATATACGTGAAGATTGGAATAAAGTAAAGCATCAATTTCAAGTTTTTAATAAAGGGGAATGACTATGTCAATACCAATTAATTTACCTACAAACAGTACTATGATTAATGAATTATGTACATTACAAAGTAGAACCATCAATATAAAAGGAGAGGTTTTAATAACTGAAATATATGATGATTACTTTTTTAAAAATGATGAGTGGCACATTACAGCTTTTAACAAATTCAAGCAATTTCAAGATAGTATCAAGAACTATAGAGACAAAAGAAAAAATGTTTTCTTTAGGATTAAAAGTAAAAATTTGAATTTAGAATTTAAATACCTTTTTTTGAAACTGATAGTTAAAGAGGATTGGTCCTTATCTAATTTATTTAATACTGGAGCAGTAAAGCTTAATAAGATTGCTAAGTTCTTTAATGAAGTTTATCCAAATTTAAATTCTTTACTTGATTGTGATATAAATACATTAGAAAAGCACTGGTTTAATTGGCTGACTGAAAATAATATACCAATAAAAAGAAGATCATCAACAATAGTTTTTGGTGATTATGAATACAAAAGCGGACTGGCTTCTTTTTTAAAGAATATGTACATTAATCTAATTAAGTTCATTGATAAGCGAGAAGAATGGGAAAAAGATAAATGGGATATTAGAAATTTAGAAAAATATGGATTGAGTTATAATAAAACACTAACTGGCAATTATTTAAACTTTGAAAAAATTGAGTCAATTAAAATGCGAGAATTAGCAAAAAAATATTTAAAAAATCGTTTGATAACTGGTGATATAGCATTTGCTACAGCAAGGTTTTATATAAGAGTTTTAACTAGGTTTTTTCAAAATATATCTAAAAATAAAGAAACAAGGAATAGTTTAAATGAACTAGATAGATGTCATATCGAAGCATATATAGAATTTTTGTTTGAATATGCAGCTAATAAACATTTGCAAAGTACTAAGAATTTTGTGAGAGAAGAATTAAAAACAATTAGAAGGTTCTTAAACGATATTATAACTCAAAACTATGCTATAGCACCGTACCAAGATATACGATTTTTAATTTATCCTCAAGACTTACCTAAACACGAAAAGAAAAATAGTAGCCAAATTGATTATATCCCAGATTTTGTATTGGAACAGCTTTTTGAGCATATAAATGATTTGCATAAAGATTTAATACCTGTAGTTTGGATAGCTTTTAAAACAGGATTAAGAATTTCTGATGTATTGACATTACAAAATAATTGCCTTGCAAAAGTTAATGGAAAGTATTCAATAATCACAGATATTGCTAAAACTTTTGTTAAAGGACATAGAATACCAATTGATAATAAATTAGCTGATATAATAGCAGTTTTAATAGCCGATTCTAAAAGTAAAAGTACAAAAGATAATAATCCTAATAATTATATTTTTGCTATTTATAAAGGAAAAAGAAAGGGAATGCCCTTTACACAACATATGGTCAGAGCACACTTAAATCATTTATCAAAGACTAAAAATATTATTGATGAACAAGGAGAAATCTTCCATTTCAAAACTCATCAATTTAGACATACCTATGCAGTAAAATTGTTAAATGGTGGAGCAGATATATTAACGATACAAGAATTATTAGCACACTCCTCACCAGAAATGACTCTAAGATATGCTAAGTTACTTGATGATACAAAGAGAAAGGCTTTTGAATCAGTTATTGATCAAGGAGCTTTTAGTTTTGATGTTGACGGTAAAATTAAAAATATACAGCATAGTAGTGAACTATCTGAAAAAGCATTGAATTCTTTATGGCAAGAACATAAATTAAACGCAATGGACAATCCTTATGGCACTTGTCATGCTAGATTGAGTGGTGATTGTCCATACATGGAAGCTCCGCCATGCCTGACTTGTAATTCTGGGAAACCATGTAAGGATTTAGCTATTGGATTTTCTGATTTAGATGTTGAAAAATATGAATTACATATCAAATCAACGGTCAAATCTATAGAATTAGCTAAAAATAATAATAGACAAGATATGGTTGAAAAGCATATAAATATATTAAATAAATATGAAGAAATACTAGGTAATATAAAAGATGGAAACATTATATTCGGGAGAAGTAATAGAATAAAAGTATAGAGGTTAAGATGGAAAAATTTAATAGACAAGAACAATTAAAACAGTTGCATGCAGAACGAAAAGTTAAAACCGAGAAAAAAGTTGATAAAGCAATAAATGATTTAGTTCAAAAAAATAAAGAAATTAACTTTAACATCGTTTCTAAACATTCAAAAGTTTCGAAAGCTACATTATATAAAAATAATAAAATTCGAAAGAAAATAGAGAAGTTACGTGAACAAAACAGAGAAATATTTGTTCATAAAAATAAAAATGACGGTAAAGATGCGTTAATCTCCTCTTTAAAAAGAAAAGTAAATTCTTTAGAAAAAGAGAAAAAAATGTTGAAAGAAGAAATTAGCGTTTTATATTCTAGGCTGTATGAGGATATTTAAAATAATGGACAATAAAATTGAAAAGATTCTAGAAGATATTAATAAATTACAAGGCTATAAAGTAACATATCAATATGCTACTGCTATAAATATAAAAGATAATAACATGAACCCTTGGTTTGAAAAAATTGAGGAAATTCTATTGAATGTAAAAGGAGTTATACGCATTTTATCTCCTGACAACCCCCCGGTAAATTATGATTATTGGATTTTACCTGGAAGATATAAAAGACATACAAAAGAATATCACGAAAAACTAGAAAAATTTTTAGAAAAATTTGCTACTAATGCAAATATTAATGATGGATTGTTTGATCAAAATAATATACATGGATACAAATATAAAAAATATATATTCACTCCACATATTGAAATTACTCATGAGAACACTTTGAATTTATTTTTTTTAACCTTAACTATATTTAACAATGGTACATTTGTTATAGAAATCATTGAAGACTTAGAGAGTATAAACTTTGGAAGCGACTTGTATAGTACTTTCTCATGTGTAAAAGATAAGATATATCCTCTAATTAATCAAGAAAAAAATAATAGACAAAGACAGTATCAATTGTATGGTAATAGACATTGTAAAAATATTAGAGATGTTTCTAGACAAATTAATAGAATTATAAAAATTAATAGTAAGGATATTTTTGAATATAAAGTATCTAAAAATATGGGTTTTGAAGTTTATTATTTAGCTAATGAAAATGAATTTACTGATGATCCTTTCTATGAGGACGTGAAGATTCAAGAGTGGTTAGTAAATGCGCCTATTTTTTCATTTGAAGGAAAAAGTAAACATTTTAGGCAAGATGGTTATAGCGATAATTATATAAACTTCTTGAATAAAGCATCTGTTTTTGTAGTTTGGATGGATGAGCAAGAAGAAGATGTTTTAGAAAAATGTTCTCAAATGGCACTTTATTTCAATAGTTCTGCTAATTTCTTTTTCTTAGAAACTATGTTAAATGAATTACAATTGTATGGGTATCAACAATATAATTTAAATGGAAAAAAAGAAGCCCTATATTTTAGACAATGGATACTAAATTTCAAGAGATCTATTGCAATTATTTATAGAACAGAGCTTTTACCTAGTTTATATTTATATTTGTATCTAAAGAATAATAATGATTTTAAATCTCCACAATATATTGAAGAATTAAACAAAGAAGAATTATCACTAATTGAATTGGAGCAGTCATATAAGGAAGAAGAAAGAAGCGAAAAATTAAATAAACTTTTGTTAATAATAAGTCTTTTATCAATTTTCCAAGTAGTAGAAATTTTTTTCAGTGATAAAAATAATATATTTAATATCAGTATGATACTTATAATGATTTTGCTAGAAGTATTTCGAAAAAGGTAATTATAAGAACACTATTTAAACTTTTTAAAAGTTTAAATAGTGTTAAGTGATACTACAAACGTTAGCATTATTTAAATTATATATATTATTGTTAGTATCAGAAAAGGAAAATGTATTACTAATTTCATCCTTTTTTAAAATTTTTCCTGTATATTTTGAAATGTTACCGTCTTCCCAATATGAGATTGTACATAACTCATCATTTTGAATTTTTATTTGAAAAATCTGATCTAAATTATCTAATGAATCATGTGTTAGCAATGGTTTTTCTATTTTATTTTGATCCTTTATAATTTGTTCTAAAATTTCAAACTGTTGCGGGAGAGTCGCAAAAGCTTGCCATTTGATTTTTCCACGCCCTTGAGGGATTTTAGGGTTTAAATATTTTCTTGGTATTTTTCTATAATCAGTTTCATATTTATATTCATCTGGCGCATTAGGATTTGGAATCATGTTTACCACCTCATCATCATTGTAGAACGTATGTTCTTTTTTGGCAAGGATTATATAATTTTTTAATGTGATTAATTAATTAATTTAAAATAAGTTATTTTCTATATGGAAAAGTTGAGTAAGATTATCGAGCATTTATAATTATAGTAACTGGAATTATGATGTTTGGTATGTTAATAGTATTTTCTCTTTTAAAAAATGTGAACATAAAAAAATAGAGAGGCTGGGACATAAAGTATCTGGATAAG
>NZ_KV827221.1:0-248 GCF_001836075.1 Staphylococcus sp. HMSC035D11 | reverse complement strand
CCAGACCTACCTTTGTAAAAGATGGCAAATTTCCCTTATGCTCTTAATTCATGATTTGGGTTCAAATCAAAATTTTGGTGTTTTAAAAGAAAAATGTCTCCGAAAAAACTAAAAAACAAAGTTGGTTTTTAAATGATTTTATGCCAAATTTTAATTTACATGTAACTGATAAGCATCTCAAAAATTTGTCTCTGGTTCATCAAAAAAGTTTAGACTTGTTTTTTTAATTAGCTCATATTTGTGTTCTC
>NZ_KV827220.1:0-1396 GCF_001836075.1 Staphylococcus sp. HMSC035D11 | reverse complement strand
TTTTTTTTTCAACCTCTAATTCAACTGGTAAGCCATGGGTATCCCATCCTGCTTTTCTTTCTACATAAAAACCTTGCATAGTTTTTAATCTTGCAACTAAATCCTTGATTACTCTTCCAAGAACATGGCCAGCATGAGGAAGGCCATTTGCAGTTGGGGGGCCGTCATAAAAAACAAAACTTTCCTGTCCTTTTCTATTGTCAATTGATTTTTTAAATATCTTTTGAGTATTCCAAAATGCTAATATTTCATTCTGGGTGTTTAAATATTTCTTTGTCAAAACTTTTCAGCCTCCTAGAGTATCACTTATTTCGTTATTTTTACTATTAGTCTTGGTGAATTTTCATGAAATTCATTTCCTTTCATGTCTCCATAGAAAGATATATTGGATAAAGTAAAGTTATAATACAAACTACTGCAAATTATATCATTAGTAGTATATAATTTAAATTTTAATTCTCTTGAAAGGTCTTTGCTATATTCGTTATTTTTATAAACATCCCATGTTGAAACTATACTATTATAAATTTTATTTATTTTAATAGTTTGATTAACTTCGTAATCTTTGAAGTTGAAAATCATTTGTTCTTCAAAATTTTTATAGAAAAAGGCGGGGTTCATCAAATCTATAATTAAAATACCACCTTTTTTTAAGGAGGTATAACTATTTCTTAACAAATTTTTTAAATCATTTTTTTTATATCCGATAGAAGTATTTAAATTAAGAATTAAGTCGACGTGATTTTCTGGGAATTCTTCATCTAAAGATTGTCTTTTACCTAAAATGCCATTTTTTTTATATGCAAAGTTCAACATTTCCTCAGATTTGTCAAAGCTAATAACATGATGACCTTTATCTATCAAAAATTTAGAATGAAAACCACAGCCACAACAAGTATCGATGATTTTTCTTTTCTCTTTTTTTAATGAAGGAACAATGTGACTTAAGTTATTAATTTGCTTTTGACAAAATTCAACATAATTTTCTGATATTTCATTGTTCTGCCAATCAATATAAAAGTTATCAAAGTAATTTGTATTTAGCCGATTCATTATTGCTCTCTCCATTCCTGTATACTTTTACTAATAATAGTGCAGACCCTTTTTACATCATTGATAGATAAACGATTATGTAAGGGTAATGTAACTAAACCTTTAGAAACCTCCTCTACAATTGGTAATAAGTTTTTTGATTGGTTCTGTTGCAAAGTTAAAATTATATGCACATCTATACAAAACTATAAAAGCAAATATTGTTTTAACAGTAAAGAGTTTTGTTAGTATTAATTATTTTTCGTTTTTCAGTATAAATATTACATGATTTTTAACTTTGCAACAGAACCATTTTTTTTATGTTCATACTTAGAATTTATTTTATCCATTTCAGGTGTATAAT
>NZ_KV827219.1:0-15222 GCF_001836075.1 Staphylococcus sp. HMSC035D11 | reverse complement strand
TCCAGATACTTTATGTCCCAGCCTCTTTTTTCGTCTATTAATATTAATCTAATTTCTCTGGATTATAAAATTGACGGTTATCCATACCAAAGATTCTTTCAGTAAATTGTCCTTTTTCAGTTTTCTTAAATGCTTTATCGAACATATTCATTTTTGCATCAATATTGTCAATAAAGAATAAAATCTCTGCTTCTTTTAGATGTGGCAATTTAGGAGAACCAAACTCCATTTTTCCATGGTGTGCTAAAATCATATGTCGCAATAACATGACTTCTTCACTATCAATACCAAGTTCTTTTGCCGCCTCAGCAACTTCATCACTTGCTATTGAAATATGTCCAAGCAAATTACCTTCTACCGTATACGTTGTTGCAACTGGTCCACTTAATTCTCTTACTTTACCAATATCGTGTAAAATAATCGCGCTATATAACAAACTTCTATTTAATAATGGATAGATATCACACAATGATTTTGCAATTTTTAACATTGTTAATACATGATAACTTAATCCTCCTGCAAAGTTATGATGATGAGAACTTGCTGCAGGATAAGTAAAGAATTTATCTTGATATTTTTTTAATAAATGACGCGTAATACGTTGTAAATGTGCATTTTCAATTTCTAAGATAAAATGTGATAACTCATCTTGAATTTCGTTAGGTGAAAGTGGCGCACCATCTACAAAGTCTTGAGTTTTCACTCCATCTTCTGTTGTTGCTAATCGAAATTGATTGACTTTCATTTGTTTACGGCCACGATAGTTAATAACATCCCCTTTTACCCATACAATTATTTCTGGTTTAAGGATTTTCATATCATCTTTTGTGACAGTCCATAGTTTAGCTTCAATATCTCCACTTTTATCTTGAAGATATAATGTCATATAGTCTTTACCTTGTGCTGTTACACCTTGTGTCGCTCTGTGGATTAAGAAAAAATTCTCAACCGAATCACCAGGATTTAATTTTTCTACGTTTCTCATCGTTTCCCGCCTTCCTCTTTTTTATTTAATATCAGCATTTCTCGAGAAGGAATCGTAGTATCTTTTGTACAAGTAAAGTACAATACTTGATGTTCTTGAGATAATTCTCTTAAATAGTTTAACATCATTGATTTTCTTTGTTTATCAAAATGTACGAATGCATCATCAATGATAATTGGGAATGGATAATATGGTTTCAACACCTTAATTAAACTAAGTCTCAATGAAATATATAGCAACTCTTTCGTTGATTGACTTAATTCAAGTGGATGATACATTTGTCCATTTCGATGTTTAACTTTAATTGAATCATTTTCATAAGTAATTAGATTATATTTACCATCAGTTAATGTTTTGAAAATATTAATGGCTTCATCTATCACATATGGTAGTCGTTTATCTTTAATTTGTTTAATGTGCTCATTAATTAGTGTCTCAAGATAACTTAAGCTCGCCCAATCTTTAGCAATATCATTCATTCTATTTTTTAAATTATAATATTGATGACGCAATTGAGATAGTGTTTTATCTGTTTCCATTTGATTAATACGTGCAGAAAGTTCACTCACTTCAGTTTGTTTCTCCAAATATTTATCATTATAATCATCAACTTGTTGAGCTAACATTTGATCTTCTTCTTCTAATTGAGCAGTTGTTTTTTCACTTAAAACAGAACTATCTTCATAAGAGAATTCATGATTACTCAAATAGGTAGATAAGTCATTGAATCGTGATAGTTGTTGTTGATAACGTTGATAAGCTTCGTAATGTTGATAATATTGCTCTTCATTTTGAACTTCAATATATTTAAACAACTCGTTTATAGTCGTTTTATTTTCATCCAAACGACTTTCTAACTGTTTTAATTCTTTACTTAATAGGGTTAATTGATTTTGCAATTGAGATTTCTTTTCTTTTTTACTTTCATACTGAGAAATCCAACTTTTCAAATCATTAAATAATGAAATTTTATTAAACTCGTCGAAACTATCTTTAGTAACATCTTGAGCATGCTCATAGAAGTTAATTAAATTTTGATTTAACTCTATGTTCTCTAATAATAATTTATTAAGTTGTTTATCATTAACTTTAAGTTGATTCATTGTTTTCAAACTATCTACTAAACGTTCATCTGACATTTTATCAGATACTTTAATGTCTTGTTTGAATTCAGAAATATCCTGTGCTAATGCATCAATTGAAGACTGAATATCTGATAAAATCGAATGTTGATGATTAAGTTTATTAGAAAGTACTGCTTTAGTATTATTAGCATTATTCCAACGTTCACGCAATTGGTACTGATCGTCTAGATTGAAATCTAAATCGTATTTATCTTCGAGTGCTTTAAGTTGTTGTTCTAAATCACTAATTTCCTCACTAATTGTTTCACTATAATCAATATCTTTATTTTTACTAAAGAATAAACCTACTAAAAATATCACAGTGAGAATTGCAAAAATAATACTAAAAGTGATACTAGTTGTAATAAATGCAAAAATAGTCAAACCAGCACTCATCAAAGCCAAAATGATAAAGCTGATTTTCAACCATTGATATTGCTTTTGTTTTCTTTCTTTTTCTGATTCAAAGGAAGCTTTTAATTTTGAGTATAAACTTTCTTTTTCATGTAATTCTATTTTTTGCTGATTATATTCTTTTTTCTTTTCAAGTGCTGTTTCAGAAACTAGTTCACTTTCTAATAACTTAATTTCCTTTTCAATTTCCTTTTTTTCAATATTATGCTCACCAATCATACGTTCAACTTGTTGCTTTTGATTTAATTGGTGATTATGATTTTTAATTTTTTCACTTATATAATCTTTCATTGTTTCAGAAGTATCCGCTTCATGATAAACTTCATTCCAACCGATATCATCTTTTAATGTTTGCTGAGAACGTTCGAAAGTTTCTATTTCCTTTTTTAAAGCCTTAGCTTTTAATTCAGATTGCTTGATATCACTCTCTTGTTGATAAAGATGATACATATCACTCACAGTTCTATCATCAGGCATCTGAATTAAATTAAATTCATTTTCTAGTTGTCTTATCTTCTCATCCCTTAATCCTATATCTCGATCAAGTGATTGTTTATATTTTAATGCAGTTTCATATCGTTCAATACCTTGCTCTGGGAACTTCAACGGTTCGATATTTAAATGATGCTCAAGTGATTTCCATTCTTGCGCATGAGCATGAAGTCCTAACTGCTTTTGCTTATTTCCATGCATTTTTGATAATTGTTTAAGATTTTCTTTTAAATGAGAAAGATGGCGTTCTGATTTATCTTTTTCATCTATAAGACGTTGATATTCGTCTAATTTGGTTTCTTCATCTCTTATTTGTGCTTCTAATTGTTTTAGTTCTTCAATTTGTTGGTTTAGAATTGGGTTCTTTCCAGCTTTTTTATAAAGCGTAGTCTTTTTCTGATTAACAATTTGCCCCATAGATGTAAATTCAGAAGATCCTAAAGCACCAGCTTCTAATAAATAGCTTTGTAATTGTTGTTCGTCTAAATTTCGATGAATATCTTGTAAACCAAGTACATTAAATGAAAATATTCCTTGATATGTCTTTTTTGAAATATAGTTTAATTTCTTCTTAAGCCATGCTTCATCTCTTATCAATCCATTTTCTAAATAAACTTTTACATCACCTTGAGCACTACCTTTTACACGCTCAACTTCAATTTCAGATTTATCATCTAAAATAAGCGTTAGCTTGCCTCCATACTGATTTCCCAATCTAGGTTCTAAACGCGGTTCTTTTTCTTTCTTTGTGGGAAAACCAAATAAAATTGAATGAATAAATGATTGTATGGTTGATTTACCTGCTTCATTTTCCCCATAAATTTCGGTAAAAGTCTGATTTAATTCAATCTTACGTTGTACGAATTGACCATAACCGTATATTTCAAGTGATTTAATAATCAATTTCTTCACCTCTCATATCTGCTTTCAATATTTTCTCAGCTCGATGAATGAGTTTTGCCTTATTGAAAGTGGTGTAGTCTTCTAAATATTTTGAAGCTCTTGGATTTAAATATAAATCTGTCATTGCCTCTTCAAACACTTTGTCATCGTTTATGAGTTCATTAGAAAATTCATTTATAAGAGGTGTTTCTTCATTCTGTATATAATTAAGAATCATATCTTCAATGACAATAAAATCATGTTCATTTTCTTCATATTCACTAATCATTTCTCTTATTTGAAGAATATCTTGTGTTGATAAAATTTTGTCATTATCTATATTAATCGTCAATCTATAAAATGCTTTACCTTGTTCACGAACTTGTTTCTTAAACTTTTGAATTTCCTCATAGATACCTTGTTTTGAAATTTTATCAGTCTTAATTGTAGCTTCTTCAAAACGTATAAACTGAGTTGGGATAAAAGTTGTTTCAAGATGTAGATGATCCCCTTCTACAAGCAAACAACCTTTAGTTCCTAATTCACCAAAGTGACGACCTTGAATGTTACCTGAATAATGAATAGGCGGCATATCACTTAGTTCTTGACGTTGATGAATGTGACCTAGTGCCCAATAATGATACAGTTTATGATTAAGATCTTCTAACATAAATTCAGTATAACGCTGTTTTATGTTAGATTTACTATAAGTTCCATGAAGCATTCCTATATGTATACCATTACTTCCTTGACTAGATGGATATTCATCAATTTTATTTTCATAACTTGTATTGTTTTGATAACTAAAACCATGAATATAAATTTGTTCTCCAGCTTTGGTAATCGCTTGATAGGTTTCAACACGATTTGAAAATACTGATACATTATTAGGCCAATTATCTGTAATTCTAGTTGTTAAAGGATCATGATTCCCATGACATATGTATACAAATATTTGTTCTTTTTCTAGACGTTTAAATTGCTCTTTTAAAAAAATTTCAGCACGTAATGTGCGATTTTCACTATCAAATAAATCTCCTACAATTAACATAAAATCAACATCTTCTTTTAATGCTACATCTACAATTTTTTTAAAGCTCTCATAGGCACTTTTTTGTACATCTTCGAAAATACTTGTCGATAATTGTTGTTTAGATTTAAAAGGGCTATCAAGATGCAAATCTGCACAGTGAATAAATTTAACCATTAATTTAAGCTCCTTAAATGTTTGATAAGGTATCTTTATGTATTACTATATTTTACCATATCTTATGAATATGGGTCGATGAACTTTGACATAAAAAAACTACGCGATTTTATGAAAAAATCGCGTAGTGTCCATTACTTAAATTATTAATTAGTCAACGTAAATTTCGTCTAAAGGTTTTACAATAATTTGATTAATTTCTTGGAAAACTTGACTCATTTTTTGTTCTGCTTGCATTAATTGTGAAATATTTTCATCTTTTTCAATAGCTTGAGCTTGTTCTTGAGCTTTAGCTAATTCTTCTTCAGGAATTTCTTGACCTTGCATTTGTTTTTGTTGGAAATTCATTTGAGTTTCACGGAACTCATCGAATAATTTTTTAGATTCTTCATTTTCTTTAACTTTAGCAAAAGCATCTTTAATAGCTTTGTATTCATCACTATCTCTTAATGCTTGTTCTAGTTGATTTGCATAATCATATAAATTTACTGCCATTTTAAATTGCACTCCTTCGTGTAATAATGATGTTTTGACAACTCTTTAATACCATAACATATTATGATTAGTTATACAAAAATTGCGATTAAACCTTGGAAAAGACCAATCATACCACCTAAAATAAATCCTAATAAGGTAATTAATTTTAATTCTTTATTAGCAATTTCAATAATCAACTTTTCAATGTAATCTAAATCAAATGTATTGATTTGATTTTCTACTAGTTTACGTAGATTAATTTTTTGCATTATCGTTGAGAGATGTTTGGATGCTTGACTAATAATAAGTTGTGTAACTTTATCTGATAACGTTGTCTCTAAATATTGCATTAATCTTGGTGATAGTTGATTAAGTGGTTTATCTATTTTTTCATTTAAATTTAAATATGAAGTAATAAGTAATGTAACTGAGTCTGATAGTTTTGAAATTTGAGCCTCATCAATGATTTTCTTAAGTGGTTGTCGTTTCAGCGTCTCATATTCATTATCAATCACTTGGTTTACAATACGTTTTGCTTTAGGATGATTGGTTAAACGAATCAATTCATGTTGGATTCTATCTGCAATACTTTCTTTTGTCATAAACATTTGTAGTAATCCAACGATTTTACCTTTTTCATTAAAAAATGTATCGAGCATGTCATAAATATCACGAGCGCCTTTATCAGATGACAGATAAACACGAGCTCTTTCGCATAATAAATCTCCTAATGGCTCGACTTTCTTATCAATCATTCGCTTAGTTTCTTTTGGTAGTAACTTAATCACTTCTTCATTTCGATGTTCATTATAAAAAGCTAATAGCTTGTGTGAAATTGTATCTTCTAATTTCTCATTGACTAAGTAATCTATTTTAACATCAAACTTCTCAGCAAAGTAACGAATTGTAGCTTGATCACTTTTTAATTTTGCTATTTGCTCCTTAACTAATTCATTAATTGTTTCTTTAGTTTTCGTTTCATTTAGTTTGTTGTGAATCAAAGTTTCTGTAATGAGATGTTCTTCAATCACTTGCCCTATCTTTGTAGCTATTTCATCTCTTCTTTTAGGTATTAAACCAGGTGTAAATGGAATTCGCATATTAAATATATAATGAGCTTTATAGGGATGAAACAACATTCTAATAGCTATAACATTCGTGACACCACCAATGATTGCGCCTATTACTATCATAAAGATGACTACTAATACTGCTTGCATTTAAATAACTCCTTAATTTTTATATAAGCAATAGCAAAATTATACCATGACAAATGTAAACTGCATAACTTAATAGTTCAACGTACATTTATATTTACAAATTTTTGAAATAAAAAAATAATGAATTCATCGCAAAATTACAGTGAATTCATTATTAATTGAAAATAGTGATTCAGTTGAAGGTCAACTCTTCTATCACTATATCTTATTTATATTAAAATTAAACGTGCATTAATTCTTCTTTAGCATTTCTATTAAAGTAAGTTTCTGCTTCTCTTAATTTAGATGTTCCAAAAATAGGTTGTTTTTCAGGATTAAGCACTCTGTAGATATTACTTACTTTATTACTTTGTAAAATAAATCCATTACGCGTTTCCATTGTATTCCAATAAATATCACTTGTTGTAGAATGATTAGGATATGCACAATGGTTTCTTGAAATTGTTTGTACAATTTCTAATGGATCGCAACCAAATGTGTTATTTAAAACATCTGAATCTCTAAATAAAGCACAAATTGATACACAAGTTGTCCAATTTGGTAATACACGTTCTTTTTCGATTTGAACAAGTGTTTTTTTAGAAAGACCTATTGTTTGTGCCATAGTATCTTGTGTGTATCCTGCTTCAATACGCACCATTTTAAATTTTGTTTGAATTAAATCTGTAAAACTCTGTCTATCCATTACTCTTCTCTACCTTTCTAATAGGAGTTATTTTATCCGGACGCAAGAAATTGCAATAATACACATTTCTTGAAACACAAATTACATCTTAATATATTTTCAATAAAATGAAAAGAGAAATTTTTGTTTTTACGTATAATTTTATAAATGGCAAAATTATCAAAATAATTAAACTAATAAAACAAGTCATTTGTCTATCATTATCATATTTTAAAATTACCGTTTTTATTTTTAATAGATCTATTCAATTTATATTAATTTATTTTCAATAGCATATATAGCAGCTTGTGTTCGATCTGAAACTTGTAATTTATTAAATATATGACTGACATGTGTTTTAACTGTTTTCTCAGATACAAATAAACTTTTTGCAATGTCTTTATTTGTCTTACCTTTCACCATCTCTTTTAATACTTCCATCTCTCTTTTAGATAATTTATTATTAAAGTGTGGTTTTTCATGCATTGCATCAATTACATTTTTAGCTTTTGGATGTATTATTTTCTCATTATTTAATACTTTAGTAATAGTAGCAATCAGCTTTTGTGGTTCAACATCTTTAATTTCATAACCATCAGCACCTTCATTAATGGCAGACATAACATATTCATCATCCACATAACTTGTAAGCACTAACACTTTTATGTATGGGTAATATTTTTTTATATAATGCGTCACTTCGATACCATTCATTTTAGGCATAACTAAATCTAATAATACTAAATCAGGCATATTATTCTCATTTAAATATTTAATAAATGCGTCACCATCAGAAAAACTTGCTTGTATATCTAAACCCTCAACTGTTGAAATTAGAAATTCTAGTCCTTGTCTAACAATGTGATGATCATCGATTAAAACGATACTTGCCAAATTTATCACCTACTTTAAATTGGAATATTAAGATAAATAGTTGTCCCCATTTGTTTATCTGATTGTATGTTAAATTCTCCGTCTAAACTATGAATACGTTGCTTGATATTTTTTAGACCATGCGTCGTTTGATTTAAGTCATCACTCACATTAAATCCTTTTCCATCATCATAAATTTTAATATATAATTGATGTTCATTTTGTTGCATGTTAATAGATACTTGATTCGTTTGTGCATGTTTCTTCGTATTATTTAAAGCTTCTTGAAGCATTCGGTACACATTTTCTTCAACTAAATTGGATAATTTAATCAATCCTCTTACTTCGATGTTTAATTTTAAATCTAACATATTCGCATAATGTTGAATCGCATTCACTAACCCATGTTCTAAACCAATTGGCTTAAGTTGCCAAATTAACGCACGCATTTCATTTACTGCGTTTTGACTTGTATCTTCAATCATCTTAAATGCTTTTTTAGCTGTTTTATCCTCTGTGATATCATGTGCAGCATGAGCTGTTAGTTTTAATGAAAAAAGCATTTGGTTAACTGAATCATGTAAATCACGCGCTAGTCGATTTCGTTCACTTATTCGTGCTGCTTCTTTTTCTTGGTCTGTTAAGTATATACGTTTAATTGCAGAACCTATTTGTAAAGCTACTGATTCTAGTAACTCTAAATCGTCTTGACTATATACTACAGTATGAGGTGTCGCGACATTTAATAATCCATACTGTTCATCTCCTGATCTAAGTGGTACTGTCGCATGATGCGTAATAAGATAATCATCTTTTTCACTTTCTTGATTAGCTAAATTGATTCTTGAACAATTTATAATATTAGATGCTTTTGTTAAATTTTTATGATGATAAGCATTGACACACCAACACGTACCATTATTTAAATACTTACAATTATTATTTTTTAATGAATGAGGTAAATCAGTGCTAGCTACAAGTTCTTGTTCACCTTTTTTATTGATTAAAAAAATCCAACCTGTTGTAAAACTGCTACCATTGATTAAATAATCTAATACTTTATTCATCATATTATATAATTCAGTTTCTTCATTAAGATATTCTGCAATTTCTTTTAATAATGCTAAACGTGTCGGTTTTTCCATATTTTCGCCCCATTTTGTTATTTTGCGTTTATTATTATATCGTTTATTTTTAAAATTTAAAAATAGACTGATGAAAACAATTATAATTATCATTGTAAATTATGATATGATTAAACAGAATATAATAGGAGGATATTATGAAATTCAATGTACCTGAAACTTTCAATAATTATACGTTACGTGAAATTTTTCAAAAGTTAAAACTACCAAAAAAAGACTTACACCAATTAAATATGTCTAAAGATATCACGATTAATCAACAACCTAGTAAATTGACAGATAAAGTTGTCACAAATGATGTTGTTTATATTCCTATCCCTGAAGAAAAAAGTAATTATTTACCAAGTTATCGTTACGCACAGATTGCATATGAAGATAACGATTTAGCTATTGTAATGAAACCTAAAGGGGTTAAAACTCATCCAAATGATTTAAAAGAAAGTAATACACTAATGAACCATGTTATCTATACTATGGATAGCGACTACGTTGAACCGATTCATCGTCTAGACCAAGAAACTGTGGGATTATTAATTGTTGCTAAAAATCCTTTAATGAAAAAAATACTAGATAGAATGCTTGAAGAGAATCAAATTACACGTATTTATCGTGCCAATGTAAAAGCATTACTACCTCTAAAACCACAAACAATTGATATGCCAATCGGTAAAGATAAATTTCATCCCAATAAGCGTCGTATTTCTAATACCGGACAACGAGCTATCACTCATATCTTAACATCAAAAAGGATTAAAGAAGGCATTTGTCAATTGGAAATAAAATTAGATACAGGACGTACCCATCAAATACGTGTACATTTAGCAGAAATTGGTCATCCTGTCATAGGTGATCCATTATATGGAGATGCTACCTTACGTCAATTAGAATTGAATAGTTATAAGATTGAATTCACTCACCCACTTACTCAAGAATTGATTTCTGTAAGTTTAGATGATGAATAAATTTTTAAAATGCTCCTTTTAGATAACGCAGATCAAAGCATTATCTTTAAAAGGAGCATTTCAATTGATAATGTTATTTTAATGAGGATCGACCATATCTTCTGGTTTAATCCATTCCTCGAATTGTTCTTCTGTAACGTAGCCAGAATTAATTGCTGATTCTTTAAGTGTTAAACCTTCATTATGAGCTTTTTTAGCTATTTGAGCTGCTTTTTCATATCCAATATGAGGATTTAGTGCAGTTACAAGCATTAATGATTGATTTAAATAATGATTGATATTTTCTTCAATTGGTTCAATACCTATAGCACAATTTTTGTTAAATGTTTCCATTCCATCAGCTAATAAGTAAATAGATTGCAATGTATTATGAAGAATCACAGGTTTAAATACATTAAGTTCAAAATTACCTTGAGAACTCGCTATACCTACTGTCGTATCATTTCCTATCACTTGTACTGCAACCATTGTTAGCATTTCACATTGTGTTGGATTAACTTTACCTGGCATAATTGATGAACCTGGTTCATTTTCTGGAATTGAGATTTCCGCAAGTCCGGCTCTAGGTCCTGAAGCAAGCCATCTTATATCATTTGCTATTTTCATTAAGTCTGCTGCCAATGCTTTTAGTGTTCCATGAAGTTGCACCACTTCATCATGTGAGGTTAAAGCATGAAATTTATTTTCAGATGAAACAAATGCATAGCCTGTATGTTCTGAGATATATTTAGCTACTTTATCTCCAAATTCTGGATGTGCATTAATTCCTGTTCCAACTGCTGTTCCACCAATAGCTAAATTTAAAATATGTTGTTTAGATTCAGCTAATAATTGTTCACATTTATCTAGCATATAACGCCATCCACTAATTTCTTGTCCTAATCGAATTGGAGTAGCATCTTGTAAGTGAGTTCTACCAATTTTAATAATTGATTGATATTGGTTTTCTTTTTCTTTAAATGTGTCTCGTAAATGTTTTAAAGCAGGTTCTAATTTCGTTTCAATTTCATGGTATAAAGCAACATGCATAGCTGTAGGGAATGTATCATTCGAACTTTGAGATTTATTAACATCATCATTGGGATGAATCGATTCATCGCTATTATGTTCTTTTAAGTACTCATTAGCTACATAACTTACGACTTCATTCACATTCATATTACTTTGAGTACCGCTTCCCGTTTGCCATACAACTAAAGGAAAATGACCATCAAGTTCTCCTTTTAAAATTAAATCACAAGCATAAATGATAGCATCTTTCTTAGTATCACTTAATTTTCCTAATTCATGATTAGCAAGCGCGGCACCTCTTTTTAACTGAGCAAAACCATAAATCACCTCAATAGGCATATGTTCTTTACCTACTGGAAAGTTACGCTTACTTCTTTCAGTTTGTGCGCCCCAATATTTATCAGATGGTACTTCAATTTCACCAAACGTATCATGTTCAATTCTTACAGACATTCAATAATCCCCCTTATTTATGATTTAGTAATAGTATATCATTAATAAAATTAATGTAGCAATTCGAATATAAAGCGGTTTCATTTATAAAAAATAAAACACATGAAGTTGTATTACTTCACGTGTTTAAGAATAAATCTTATTCATATTTATATTTTACTGCTTTTACAACTGAAATAGCACTTATTATATACAAAATAGCGCTTATGACAAGCGTAACAGGACTTATCTTTACTAACGTACCTAAAACCCCACCTAAACTTCGATAAAAATCATTAAGTGTATATGCCAAGATTCCTGTTACAATTAATATACATATAACACTAATCATAATTCCTTTTTGATTACTCTTAATGAATGGATGAGCAGTTGCATTATCTATTAAATCCTTTGATAAATTCAATTGTAATTGAATCACTTTAAATAACACTGGTAGATAGAGTGCTCCTAGAGCAATGGGAAAACCTTTAATAGAAATTAAACTAACAATGATTGTAATAATTGTTAAAGGTAGCCAATACTTATGTAACATATTTTTATCTCCTTCATTTTCATTAAAATATATTGTATCATAAGTTGTATTTCATAAAAAAAGCATTTTAATTAATCTATCGAAACAATTAATTAAAATGCTAAAATATATTAATTTAAATCTGAACGCGCTTCTGAATCATGTGTTTGATTATATTTATCTTCATCATTTTCTTCAGAAATCTGTTCCATTTCTTTTCCTAATGCTTCTAAATCATCCATATTTTGAACCATTGCATTTTCGTCTTCATGATAATTACGTTTACTATCTTTACTCATAAAAATAACCTCACAATAAAATTAAATATTATGCAAATCTCGCTGTGAAGTATTCTTTAACGTCTTCTGGTAATCCATCAGCAGCAGCTCTGTCTAAAACAACTGTTACCATACGATGTACTTTTAAATCAGCAGGTAAAAAGTTTGATTTACCATTTTCTTCATATAATCGTTTGATAACTTCACTTTTTTCAGCACCAGTTACAACTAAGATAATTTCGCGTGCCTTCATCAAACCTTGACGAATATTAACATCTAAATGTCCAGAGTTATCAATTGAAACAACTTGTAAAGTAAGTTTTCCTTTATTTTCTTTTGTTTTAATTCTATCATTGATTAATGATTCAGCATCATCATCAAGACTAATAGAATATACTTGCTCAGAAGGTACACCTAAAGCTTCATAGAACGAATGATTATCGTCATAGTCAAGAATATTAATTTGACTAAAATCTACAGCGTTACGATCAACTGATTTTTTTAATTCATCTAATACAGGTGCAGAATCCTTGTTTAAATGGAAACCAGCAATGGTAGTTGGGTTATTGTTAAATTGTTTTCTAATAATATCTCCAGCATAGTCTGCTGCATGTTGTTTATCTTCGAATACTTTAAAATTCATTGCCATAATAATTACACTCCTCTAAATGTAAAGTTCAACTAAAATAATTCATTTATTTACTAAATTACCCTATTTAAGGGGATATCAAACTATTTTAAAATTTTTATAATAATTCATTAATAAATATAACATTTTTTATTCTATTATAGTAATTAATTTTAAATTCTACTTTAATCCTGGGAAGTTTTGTTGTCGTAATGCTTCATAAATCAATAAAGCAGCAGTATTAGATAAATTTAAAGAACGAATATGATCACTCATAGGAATTCTTAAAGCAGTATCTGCATACTTCTCTTTTACCCAATCTGGTAAACCTGTAGTTTCTCTACCAAAGATAAAATAATTTTCTACTTCAGTATTTGAAAAATCAAAATCACTATAAGTTTGTTTACCAAATTTAGTAAGTAAATAATATTTACCATTTGTCACTTCGAAAAATGATTCAATGTTTTCATGATAAGTGATATTAACATGTTCCCAATAATCTAATCCAGCTCGTTTTAGCATCTTGTCATCTGTACTAAAGCCTAATGGTTTAATTAAATGCAAGTGTGTATTGGTACCTGCGCATGTACGTGCAATATTCCCAGTGTTTGCAGGTATTTCTGGTTGGAATAACACAATATGGTTTGTCATTTTTATTTCCTCATTTCTAGTCCTTTTCTCATTTCAACTTGAACTTCTTCAATCTCATTATCAAAATGCTCATAAATAAATGTTCTTGCATCATCGCCTAGTATTTGGCCAATAGCCCAATATGCTGTTCCTCTTATCATGGGTCTTGGATCATTCAATGCCACTTCCTTTAATTCAGGAATAGCCGTTTCTTCACCAAAATGTGCAAGTGCAATAATTGCATTCCGCTGTATAGGTTTCTTACCTCTCCATGCTCCTGCCAAATGACCATAAGTATTTTTAAATTCTTTATTACTCATTTGTAACAATGGAACTAAACGTGGCTTTAATATTTCTGGTTCTAAAATAATATCTTCGTGAGTTGTATTAATGCCTCTATTTTTCGGACAAACTTGTTGACAAGTATCACAACCATAAAGACGATTACCAATTTTATATCGATACTCATCTTTTAAATATCCTTTAGTTTGAGTTAAAAAGCTGATACATTTTTGAGAATTCAGTTGACCATTCCCTACTAAAGCACCCGTTGGACATCTATCTACACAAATTGTACAATCTCCACAACTGTCTAATATAGGATCATCCGGTTCAAAAGGAATACTAACTAACATTTCTCCTAAATATGCCCAAGTTCCTAGTTTTGGATTAATAACAAATCCATTTCTACCAACGAATCCTAATCCTGCTCTTTCAGCTACAGCGCGATCTGAAAGTACTCCAGTGTCAACCATGCTTTTTATTTCGACATCAGGAACCTTAGATTGAATAAATTCACTTAATTTGTCTAATCTTTTTTTCATAATTGAATGATAATCTTGACCCCAAGAGGCTCTCGCAAACATTCCTCTTCTATCGCCTTTTACACTTTTTGGCGCTCCCTTTAGCTTATTTGGATAACCAACAGCAATAGCTATAATAGAACGCGCTGTGGGTAAAGATAATTTAGGTTCTGTTCGTAACGCAATATCTGATTCTTCAAAACCTGATGCATAACCTTTTTCATGATAATCTACTAACTTTTGTTTCAGTTCATCGAAAGGATCAGCAGTAGTAAAACCAATACTATCTATACCAATGGAATACGCATAGTCAATGATTTCCTGTTTAAGTTGATGGTTCATCAACACTCTTGCCTCCTATAAAAAAGTCCATAGAACATTTTAACATAATCTTAATTTTTTATGATATTAAATATTTTTATAAATAAAAAAGAGAGGCTGGGACATAAAGTATCTGGATAAG
>NZ_KV827218.1:0-32123 GCF_001836075.1 Staphylococcus sp. HMSC035D11 | reverse complement strand
GGTAACACGGGTTCGAGTCCCGTAGGAGTCATATAAACAGAAGTGAAACATCGCTTCTGTTTTTTTATTTAATTGAATAGAGGAGAGTTGTCCGAGTCTGGCTGAAGGAGCACGCCTGGAAAGTGTGTAGGCGCTTTATCGCGTCTCAAGGGTTCGAATCCCTTACTCTCCGTACAGTAGCTCAGAATGGTTATTTTCCATTCTGAGTTTTTTATAGATATGATATATCAAGTATTCAACTATATTTATCTTAAAATGGATAATATCTTTTTAAAAATAAAACAATCACAAAATAAATTCAAACATGAGTCCTGTTAAGTAATTTAAAAATCGTTATAATATAGAGTGTATAACTATTGGAGGAATGAATTTTGGAATTTTGGTTAAAAGAGCAAAGTATAAAAAACAAAAACAAAATCGCGGTTATAGATGGTCAGTATACATTAACATATAATCAATTATATTCTACAGCGTATCAGCTTTCAAAAAAATTATTATCTTTAAATGAAAGTAGGGTAGGACTATATATTGGAAACGACATTGATTCTGTTATTTTAGTGCACGCATGTTGGTTAGCGCAAATTGAAATTGCAATGATCAATACACGATTAACAACAACTGAAATGACTAATCAAATGAACTCAGTGAATGTTCAACTTATTTTAACTACAAAAGAGTTCGATTTATCTTCACATCAAGTTCTCTCATTTAATCAACTCAATGATTATCCTGATACGCCTAATCATAAACAATTTGATATTCATCGTATTGCATCTATTATGTTTACATCAGGGACGACAGGACCCCAAAAAGCAGTACCTCAAACATTTAAAAATCACTATGCAAGTGCATTAGGTTGTAAAGAAAGTCTAGGATTTGATCAACAAACGACATGGTTATCGGTTCTTCCAATTTATCATATTTCAGGACTTAGCGTGATTTTACGTGCTGTGATTGAAGGATTTACTGTACGTTTATTAAATAAATATAATACTGAAGATATGTTGACTATTATTAAAAACGAATATCCTACACATGTGTCACTTGTGCCACAAACGTTAAAGTGGCTAATGGATGCTGGTTTAAATAAACCATACTCAATTGAAAAAATATTACTTGGGGGTGCTAAATTATCATCCACGCTCATACAACAGGCATTGAGTTATCAATTACCTATTTATAATTCTTTTGGAATGACAGAAACATGTTCGCAGTTCCTAACCGCTTCGCCAGATATGTTAGCTAAACGATATGATACAGTAGGTAAACCAAGTGATAATGTTGAAGTATGTATTAAACAACCTAATGAAGAGGGACATGGTGAATTACTTATCAAAGGCGACAGTGTAATGAACGGATATTTGTATCCTAAAGATTTGGATAACACATTTGAAGATGGTTTCTTTAAAACAGGAGATATTGCAGAAATAGACAGTGATGGTTTTGTAATGGTTTATGATCGACGTAAAGACCTTATTATTAGTGGTGGAGAAAATATCTATCCTTATGAAATTGAAACAGTAGCTAAAACATTCAATGGAATTATAGATGCAGTATGTGTACCTAAAGAAGATGAGACTTGGGGTCAGATTCCAGCGCTTTACTATGTCGCAAGTGAAACAATTGAGGTTAATGATCTTATAAATTTTTTACAAGAACATTTAGCAAAATATAAAGTTCCTAAGATATATCAACACGTCAATGCATTACCTTATACTTCTACTGGAAAATTACAACGTAATAAAGTTGGAACTGAGGATCATTAAATGAAAATCATTGATATACAATTTTATTACTATACCGCGCCGTTTCATTCTCCGATTACGACGCCTAAAGTCGAAATGACACATCGTAAAGCACTCATAGTACGATTTATTTCTGATGAAGGGAAAAATTATTTTGGTGAATGTAATGCATTTGAAACGGATTGGTATGATACTGAAACAATTGAGACAGTAAAAATACGAATACAACAATGGTCAAAAAAGATTTTAAATCAATCATTCAATACATTTAGTGACTGGTTACCTTATCTTGATGTATTAGATAGTTATCCAGCTACTAGATGTACTGTTGTGATGGCGGTTTATCAGATGTTTTATTCACAACCGTGCTTTAACGTTGAATATGGGGCAACAGTAAGTGGTTTATCTTCTTCACAATTACAAACACTTAAAGACACAAAGCCAGCACGTATTAAATTAAAATGGAGTTCTCATCTCATTAACGATATAAAAAAGCTACGCAATGAACTTCCATTTGAATTTAGTCTTGCACTCGATGCAAATGAATCACTGGATATGTCACAATTTCAATTATTAAAAGAGATTGATCAACACAATCTTCTATACGTTGAAGAACCATTTAAAGATTTAAATGATTTAAGCTATATAGATGTTACGCATTATCCTGCTATTGCTATTGATGAAAAAGCAACGGACGTACAATCAATTTTGAAAATTATTCATCAATATCCTATAACTGCGGTTGTGGTTAAACCATTTAGACTGGGAGGAATAGATAGAGCGCTAGAACTCATTCACTTATTAAAAGAGAAAGATATTAAAGTGATCGTTGGTGGGATGTATGAATATGGACTTAGTCGATATTTTACTGCTTTATTAGCAAAAGAAGGGTCTTATCCAGGAGATATTACTCCAGATGGATATTATTTTGAAACAGACTTTACACAAGGCATAGGCAAATTAAAAGAAGGATTGATATATTTCAATCCCCCTAAAGTTAATATAAATGCATTATCTGTTTATGAATGATGATGTGTATGTTTGTCTTTTTTTAAAGGTACGGGATCAAATCCACCTTCATGAAATGGATGGCATTTTAAAATACGTTTTACTCCCATATAGCCACCTTTAAATGCTCCATATACTTCTATAGCTTCTTTAGTATATTCAGAACAAGTAGGATAGAATCGACATGTTGGTGGTGTCATAGGGGAGATGAAATGCTGATAAATACGAATGATGCTTAGAAATAATTTTTTAAGCATAAATAAACCTCCTATAGACATTTGATTATTAAATAATTCTACCATATTTAAGAGGGGGATGAGTGATATGGAGTTTATCGATCAAGATGATAGACGAGTCACGATGCAATATAAAACTGATAACGATATACCGAATGGAAACCACGTTTTAGCTATTCCGATATTTCAAAATCAATTATTATTCACTAAACACTCTAAAAGAGGTATCGAGTTTCCTGGAGGTAAAGTTGAAATTAATGAAACTAGTCAACAAGCGATTGCTAGAGAACTTTATGAAGAAACAGGTGGAAAGGTAGAAGCCTTATATTATATCGCGCAATATCAAGTTCATACCTTTGATAAGTCACTTTTTAAAAAAGATGTGTACGTGATTAAAGTGAAATCAATTGAACATAAACATGATTATTTGGAAACAGAGGGTCCTATATTATTTCATCTAGTTAATGAGATTCCTGAGCACCAAAAAAGTTATTTAATTAAAGATGAAGCAATTTTAAAATGTTTAGAAAGGGTGAAAGATCTTGGGTATTACAAATATTAGAACAATGCCTGTTGAATCCAACACTCATCGATTTGAGGAAATAACTTATACAGTAGACGAATTAAATGTAAAAGCGTTACAGATGATCCCAGCGTATCATAATGTTAAACGAATTGTAGTGTATTTACGTGGTGGAAAAGGACAAGTTGGTAGAGTAAGAGCTTCAAGACTCATGCAATTTTCTGATCCGTATACATTAGTTATAGGTCCCTATTATAGAGGAAGTAATGGTAGTGAAGGAAAAGATGAATTTTGTAATGCTGATTTACATGATGTAACAGTACTTATTCGACTATTAAAAAATAAGTATCCCCAAGCTTTCGTCCATATGATTGGATTTTCAAGAGGTGGAATTCAAGGTTTATTATCATTTCAGGATGATCCAGTTGATAGTTATATTATTTGGGGTGGCGTTTCAGATGTTCATTTAATGTATGAAGAACGTGTGGATTTAAGGGGAATGCTAAGACGTATGGTAGGTCATCCGAAAAAAGATAAAAAGGCATATGAACAAAGAAATGCGATACGTACGTTGAATCAAAACAGTCCACCTATTTTAATTGTACATGGTGGTAAAGATTGGCAAGTGGGTATACATCAAGCGTATTTTCTTCAAGAACAACTAGAACGTAAAGGGGTCAAACATGATACATTTTATCAACTTGACGAAGGCCATGTCCCAAGACCGAAAGCATTGAAAGAAGTTTTAGATTATATACATCAATGGATGAATAATATAGAACAAGACTTACAAAGATGACTATAACAGTCATCATGTAAGTCTTTTGTTTAGATATATTATTAATGACTAAATCCACCATCTTTAGCAATATCTTTTACTTCATCTCCAAATGTTTTGAAGTTTTCTTCAAAACGTTTTTTTAAGTCATTAGCTTGATGACGATAAGCCTCAGGATCATTCCAAGCATGGATTGGATTTAAAATAGTCTTAGGCACATCTTCCATTTCAGTTGGTATACTTAAACCAAATATTTCATCTTTAGTAAATGTAGCTTGTTTTAGCTTGCCAGAAATAGCTTGATCTACCATATAACGTGTATAATGTAAGCTGATACGACGTCCAACACCATATTTTCCACCAGTCCATCCTGTATTTACTAGATATACATCAACATCATGGTCATCAATTAACTTACCAAGTAAATTCGCATATTTAGTAGGATGCAAAGGTAAAAATGGAGCGCCAAAGCATGTTGAAAATGATGGTTCAGGTTCTGTCACGCCACGTTCTGTGCCAGCTAATTTTGACGTAAAACCACTTAAGAAATGATACATTGCCTGAGATTTAGATAATTTAGAAATAGGTGGAAGTACACCAAATGCATCTGCAGTTAAGAAGATAATTGTATTAGGGTGTGCAGCTTTAGAAGGTAATACGATATTATCGATATGATGAATTGGATAAGCAGCACGTGTGTTTTCTGTGTTCGTATTATCATCAAAATCAACATGGCCACGTTCATTAACAATTGTATTTTCAAGAATAGTACCATATTGAATGGCATTATAAATTTGAGGTTCTTTTTCTTTAGATAAGTGGATAGCTTTTGCATAGCAACCACCTTCAATGTTAAAAATACCATTTTTATTCCAGCCATGTTCATCATCGCCAATTAATTTGCGAGTTGGCGTCGCTGATAATGTTGTTTTTCCTGTACCAGATAATCCAAAGAATAGAGCAACATCACCTTTTTCTCCAACATTGGCAGAACAATGCATACTCATAATATCTTGCATAGGTAATAAGTAGTTCATCACTGAAAAGATACCTTTTTTCATTTCTCCAGCGTATTCAGTACCACCAATTAAAATCACTTTATGTTTAAATGAAACAATAATAAATGTTTCAGAATGAGTACCGTCAACATCTGGATTGGCTTTAAAATGAGGGGCAGAAACGATAGTGAAATTTGGCTTAATATGACTTGCTTCCTCAATAGATTCAGGTCGGATAAACATGTTTTGTGCAAATAAATTATGCCATGCAAGCTCATTGATAATTTTTAATTTTAATTGTGAGTCTTTATCACTTCCGGCATAACCGTTAAAAACGTATAATTCATCTTTTTGATCTAAATAATCTAATACTTTGTTGTATAATTTTAAAAACACGTCTTCATCTATAGGTTGATTAATGTCTCCCCAATCAATATTGTCTCGATATGAAGGTTCGTTAACGATAAATTTATCTTTTGGTGAACGACCAGTATATTTACCTGTACTCATATTAATTGCGCCAAGTTCAGTAAGTTCACCTTCATTATTATTTAAAATCTTGTAATAAAGCTGAGTAGTAGAAAGTTGAAATAAAGTCGTTTCCTTCTCTAATAAGTGTTTGATTTTAGGTGTTTCACTGTATGTATCTATTGACATACAACATCCCTCCAAATATCTATTCATTTATATGTGTAAGCCCTTACATTAAAAAGTATAACATAATAATTTAATTATTCCATTGTAAATAAAAGAACATTTAAAAATCAAAATTGACAATTTTAAAGTATTTATGTAGTATAGGTCTTAACGGATTCTCTTATCCTGAGTGGTGGAGGGACATGGACCCAATGAAACCCAGCAACCTCTTTTTTTAAAAGAAAGGTGCCAAACCGTTTGCAGACGCAATATTTGTCTGAACGATAAGAGCGAATGGACGTTTAAGAGCCTTCTCTCTATCTAGATAGTTGAGAAGGCTCTTTTATTTTAAGCTCATTGTCAAAAGAGAATTTTCGTAAATATAGTTAAAAAAAGGAGCAAATCATGACTTATAATAAACGTTTATTTACATCAGAGTCAGTGACAGAAGGGCATCCAGATAAAATCGCCGATCAAGTATCTGATGCGATTTTAGATGAAATTTTAAAAGATGATCCTAATGCACGTGTCGCTTGTGAAACAACAGTAACAACAGGTATGGCTTTAATTTCTGGTGAAATTTCAACGTCTACATATGTAGATATTCCTAAAGTAGTACGAGAAACAATCAAAAATATTGGTTATACAAGAGCTAAATATGGTTACGATTACCAAACAATGGCTGTTTTAACAGCTATTGATGAACAATCACCTGATATTGCCCAAGGTGTAGATAAAGCACTTGAGTATCGCAATGATATATCTGAAGAAGAAATTGAAGCAACAGGTGCCGGAGACCAAGGATTAATGTTTGGTTATGCAACAAATGAAACCGAAACATATATGCCGCTTCCAATCTTTTTATCACATCAACTAGCGAAACGCTTATCAGATGTGCGTAAAGACGGTACCTTAGGTTATTTACGTCCAGATGGTAAAGTTCAAGTAACAGTAGAATACGATGAAAATGATAAACCTAAACGTATTGACACGATTGTGGTATCTTCTCAACATGCTGAAGACATTGAATTAGAACAAATCCAAAAAGATATTAAAGAGCATGTCATTTATCCGACTGTGCCTGAAGGTTTAATTGATGATGAAACTAAATTCTTTATTAATCCAACTGGTCGATTTGTTATTGGGGGTCCTCAAGGAGATGCTGGTTTAACTGGAAGAAAAATTATTGTAGATACATATGGTGGTTATGCTCGTCATGGAGGTGGCTGTTTCAGTGGTAAAGATCCTACAAAAGTAGATCGCTCTGCGGCATATGCAGCGAGATATGTTGCAAAAAATATTGTAGCAGCTGGATTAGCTGAGCAATGTGAAGTGCAATTAGCTTATGCAATTGGTGTAGCAGAACCTGTATCTATTGCTATTGATACATTTAAAACAGGTAAAGTTTCTGAAGGACAATTAGTTGAAGCGGTAAGAAAACATTTTGATTTAAGACCAGCAGGTATCATTAAAATGCTTGACTTAAAACATCCTATTTACAAACAAACAGCTGCATACGGACATTTTGGTCGTACTGATGTATTGTTACCATGGGAAAAATTAGATAAAGTGAATGTCCTAAAAGATGCCGTTCAAAAATAACATAGGATATATAGCAGTTAATTAGGTTAAACCTCGAAATTATCGTCTATTTCTATTATAATAGATAGATATTGACAGTTTAAAAGGAGCGTTATCTAATGAATTCATTTGGACCGGTTGAGATTGGTTTAATTGCAGCGATAATCATAGCGATTATATGTTTTATTCTATTTTTAGTTGCTTTGAAAAGTAAAAATAATATGAAACACAAAGCGAATGAAGAGTACAATCTCAAGGAGCAACAACTCAAATCTTCACATGAGGAAGCACTTGAAAAAGAACGTATTGAAAATAAAAAACAAGTAACGAAACAAAAAGAAGAATTTGAAGTTACAGTTAATGGAAAAGAACGTGAAATTGATGCTTTGAAATTATTTTCTAAAAATAAAAGTGAATACGTGACTGATATGAGACTCATTGGTATTAGAGACCGTTTAGTTAAAGAAAAACGTATTAGACGTGAAGATATGCATATAATGGCTAATATTTTTTTACCAAGTAATGAGTTTAATAATATTCAACGTATTAGCCATCTTGTGCTTACTAGAACTGGTTTATATATCATTGATTCACAATTATTAAAAGGTCATGTTTATAATGGAATTAGTGGCGCACAATTTCAAGAATTACCAATGCTGAAGCAAGTATTTGATACACTTGATTTAAATACACAAGCGCCTCAAACGTTAGTTCTTGATCAACATGAAGATAATCATTCGAAACTATCATTTATTAATTATTCTGATCAACTTTCTGCAATTGAGAAGTTGGCTACAGATTTACAAACAGAATTAGGACTTAAATATACGCCAACATCAATTTTATATTTTAATCCTAAACATGATAAAGACGTAACGATTTCAAACTATGCACAAAGTTCAAGTGTTAAGGTTTTAGTTGGTCCTGAACAACTTGACGAATTCTTTAACAAATTTGTATTCCATGGACGTATTCAATATAATGTCGATGAATTACAAAATATTATGGATAAAATTGAATCATTTAACTAAGAGAGGCTACCATCAAAATTTTAAATTTTGATGGTACTTTTTTATTATAAGCGATGTTCATAAATATACTTTTAGGGTATATACAGAATAGTTATTTTTAAAGGAGGAAGTAAGATGGACTATATTGAATTCTATAATGGAAATCAAATGCCAATGTTAGGACTTGGAACATTTCGAGTAGAAAATGACGATACTTGTAAAGAAGCAGTTAAACATGCTATTGAATCTGGGTATCGTAGCATAGATACTGCTAAAGTATATGGAAATGAAGAACAAGTAGGCCAAGGTATCAAAGAAGGATTAGAATCAACAGGTTTAAATAGAGAAGATATTTTCGTAACATCAAAATTATTTTTCGAAGATTTCGGACGTAAAAATGTGGCTCAAGCCTACGAAACTAGTATCCAAAAACTTGGGTTAGATTATTTAGATTTATACTTAGTACATTGGCCAGGGACAAATGAAGCCATAATGATTGATACATGGAAAGGTATGGAAGATTTATATAAAGATAATAAAGTTAAAAACATTGGAGTTAGTAATTTTAATCCAGATCATTTTGAAGCATTATTAGCACAAGTGTCAATTAAACCAGTCATTAACCAAGTAGAATTTCATCCATACTTTACTCAAGAAAAACTTAGAAAATATTTAGAAGCTCAAAATATTTATATGGAATCTTGGTCACCATTTATGAATGCTCAAATTTTAAACGATGAAACGTTAAATGAAATTGGTAAAGAAGTTAATAAATCAGCAGCACAAGTTATTATTAAATGGAATATGCAACATAACGTCGTCGTTATTCCCAAATCAGTTACATCAAGCAGAATTGAAGAAAATATAGATGTATTTGATTTTGAATTATCAGCAGAGCAAATGAAACGAATTGATGATTTAAATAAAGATCAACGTATAGGACCTGATCCAGATACATTTGAAGGTCAATAAATTTAATTAAAAAAGAGTGAACTTGTAGGTTAATTTACTACACAGTTCACTCTTTTGTTATATTATAAAACCAATCCAACAAGCAATAAATCCTATAACAAATTGCAATAGAGAATACATCATAAATTTAAAAAGTTTAAAAGACGGTGTTAGACATTGCGCAAGCTCATAAGACATGGTTGAAAATGTCGTTAAACCTCCTAAAAATCCAGTAATAAAAAACATATGTATCCAGTTTAAGTGAATAGAGAGGCCAGTTGTTAAACCAATGAGAAAACTTCCAATCCAGTTGACGATTAAAGTAGCAATAGGTATTGAAGTAGACCATTTGGATTTAGTGACATCAGTTAGCCATGCTCTAACGACAGCGCCTAAACCACCGCCAATCATAATTAAAAGAGCTTGTATCAAGATGTAAGACCTCCTAATGTCATACCTATCCAGCACAAGATAACACCAAAGCAATAACTTATAAATGCATAAACCAAAGCTAAGATAATATGATGGCTGTAAAGTAATGTGACTAACTCAAATTGAAATGTTGAAAATGTTGTTAAAGCGCCTAAAAAACCAGTTGTAATACCTTTTTTAATTTTAGGGTGATCTTTAAATAATTTAATCATTACTACAGAAAGATAACCCATAAGAAAAGCACCTGACAGGTTAGCTATCAATGTGCCAATTGGAAAGATGCTACTCTGATTCATAAAGGAAAACAAAAATCTTAATAAAGCGCCCAACATACCACCTATAAACACGGTTATATATTGCATAATATACTCACCTTTATATAATATTTTATGCGTATTTGATTATGAAAAAATGCCAAACGTTGTAACAGAAGCAAAAATATGGAACAAAATTACTACTAATATGACATAAGGTAATATGTTAGAAGCGGTCTTAATCCAATCTTTATTTTTATAATTTAAATGTTTAATTGCTTTATCAGAAAATATAATTGAAGCCATAAGGATGACAACATTTACAATACTACATGCAATTAATAAATTTTTTATTGATTTAAATTGAATGCTTAATAAAGGATTAAATGTATTAAAATAAAAGCTAATAATTAAAAGAATAACTGATATATAAAAATATTTTTTTGATTTAGACATAATATACCTCCGATTTATACCATTAAATAATATTACCATATTTAATTTCATTTTTAATAGTACCTTTATCATATGGTTTTAATTTTCAGAAAATTAAAAGCAAAACATTCGCATACACAAAAAAAGCATGATATAAATAACATAACGAAATAGTAAAACATCCTGTACATAAAAAAATAATCATACATATGGTGTCTTTTCATAAAGCAAGCTATATTCGTAATATAAATGAGAAGGGAAGATTTTATGACTCAATTAAATGTAGACGTATTTGCTGATGGTGCAGATATCGAACAAATGAAAGCTGCATACAAAAATAAAGAAGTAGATGGTTTTACAACAAATCCTAGCTTAATGGCAAAAGCAGGTGTAACAGATTATAAAGCTTTTGCAGAAGAAGCAGTACGTGAAATTCCTGATGCTTCTATATCATTTGAAGTATTCTCAGATGATTTAGACACAATGGAGAAAGAAGCAGAAATTTTAAAGCAATATGGAGACAATGTGTTTGTTAAAATTCCAATTGTGAACTCAAAAGGTGAGTCTACAATCGAATTAATTAAAAAGTTATCAGCTGATCATGTTCGTTTAAATGTAACTGCTGTTTATACAATTGAACAAGTTAAAGCTATTACAGAAGCAGTGACTGAAGGTGTACCTACATATATCTCTGTCTTTGCGGGACGTATTGCTGATACGGGTGTAGATCCACTTCCTTTAATGAAAGAATCTGTAAAAGTCGCACATAGTAAAAATGGTGTTAAATTATTATGGGCAAGTTGCCGTGAAGTGTTCAATGTTATCCAAGCTAATGAAATTGGCGCCGATATTATCACTTGTCCAGCAGATGTTGTCAAGAAAGTTAACAATAATCTTGGACGCGATATTAATGAATTGCCAGTGGATACAGTTCAAGGATTTGCAAAAGATATTAAAAGTTCTGGATTATCAATATTATAAAATCACTATATCTAATTATGATCAACCGAGTCTAAGACTACAAACATGTCTTAGACTCGGTTTTAGTGTTATATGAATATCAAAGAGAAGGAGTAATAAAGTATCTTGAGTTGTATCTTTCTTTTTTATTGAGTTTGTTTTAAAATCGGTGTTCAGTTAAAATTTATAAATATAATTAAATAGAAAGGAATTAAGTTATGGAAGAAACTGCTTTTAGAGAAAAAGTAAGAAAACAATTGTGGTTTTTAAATAGAAAAGAAAAGCAATTATTAGAACATACTTTTGAACAAAATAATGCTTCATTTAATAATGCAGAACAGAAATTTATGAAACCTACTCGTTTTGCTAATCAATTTTTACAGGTTTATATTTTTCGAAATAAACATTTTTCAAATGGATATTTTTTCTTATTAATTATATTATTTGTTCTCACATACATTCTATTGCTAGGATGGTTTTTAGCTGGATTTATCGCAAGTTTAGCAGTAGTCAATCAGTTTATAAATCCTAAAGCAGAATTAAGTCTAATCTATCTTGTATTAATCTTAGTTTTTGCCATTATTAGTTTGATTGTCAGTTTGTATCTCATAAGATTTGTGACTGCTTTGTTTACTAAAAGATTACTTGAATATAAATTTAATGAAAAGAAGTCGTCTTATTAATTAAATAGGCTAATAGAATACTTTCTTGCCATTTTTTATAAACTAAAATGTAAGGCTCATCCACTACGCATTGAGCTGAATTATCAAAGGTAATAATGGTTTTATTTTGAGAAGACGTTAATCCAATAATACGTTGAGCATTAAAATATATTTGTATGGGTGCGCGTTGATGTTTGATTGGAAATAAAATGACGTCTTTAGAAATGTAAATAGGAACTAGTTTATTGATAGATAATAAGCGTTTAGCTAATTTAAGTTGTTGTGTATATGATTTATTAAATTGTTCTAGATAGTATATGACAATCTTTTTAATATGAAAGGGTAGAATCATATCATATGTTTTAAAACAACATTTAGTCTGAATTGTGGAACCTTCTAAAGTTTGAATGTATAACAAATCGAAAGTATTATGAGGTAACATGCCAATCACCTTCTAAATAATATTGCTGAAGTTTGATACGGGCAGAAGATTTATATTTTTTAATTGTAGTGTCTGAGACATTCATCTTTTTAGCGATTTCATATTGTTTGTATCCACGAAGATAATATATCAGCCATTGATATTCATTTGAATTTAAAATATATTTGAAATCATTAAAAAAAGATTCATCTTTCAATGTATAAGTTAAAGAATGATTTAACGCTGCAATATCTAAGCAGTCAATCTTCAATTGCTCCTTTCTAAAAAGATCAATAAGATAAAACTTTAATCGCTGATAAATAAAAGAGGATAAAGATACAGAGGAAGATGGGTTATAAATTTTGGAGATTTCCCACAATTTTATTAATAATAATTGATAAAATTCATCATAATTATAAGTGATACGGTATTGTCTTAACAAATGATGCATCATTTTATGATATTTTATGTGTAATGAACTAAAATCTAAAATAGTTATTCTTTCTCCTTAGTTATGTACATAAACAATATTTCCGGATGTATAAATTCTACATGAGGTATCGTGAATTTTCATTTGCTTAATTTAATAAATAGGTGTTAAATAGTAAACATAGAATCGTTGGATTGGATGATATATGGCTTTAACAAGTTTGTAAGATTAATATTCGACATTTGTACAATAAAATATAGGAGGTATGAAGTTGGATTACGCACATTTAAATCTTGAGCACTTTTTTGCAAGACATGATGATTTAGACGTCATTAGAGATCGTTCTGAATTTGTAATGATAAATAATTTTACAAATGAAATGATGTATCGTGATGGTGATATTGAAGGGACAATTGATTTAAATCAATATTATTATAAGAATAGATCGCAAGCTGTCAGTTTTATTATGATGGATTATAAAAGAAATAACGAATAATTAAATATGTTAACCTTACTACAAATAACTATATTTATTTAATAGATAAAAATCATTGAGTAATGAAATGTAGAGTATTTCATTACTTTTTATTTTTTATTAAATTTCAATTTTGTTACTTTTATTTTATGAATATGTAACATTATAATTATAAAATTGTTTATGAGAATTAAAAATGTTAGAATTTATTATCATAGATGACTTTTCTATAAATGAAATTACAACATTAACCTAAGAGGTGTGAATATGACAAAGCACAGAAAAGGTTCTATTATAGGCCTAATAGGGTTACTTATTATTTTAGTAGCAGCTGGCTTCATTTTTTTCTCAATGATTTCTGATCAGATATTTTTCAAAAAAGTAAATGAAGTAGAGAAAGTTCAACATGTGAACGTCACGCTTGATAAAGCTGCTGCAAAACAAATAGATAACTATACAAGTCAACAAGTATCGAATAAAAACAATAATGCATGGAGAGATGCATCAGCAAGTGAAATTAAAGGTGCAATGGATAGTAGTAAATTTATCGATGATGATAAACAAAAATATCAATTTTTAGATTTATCTAAATATCAAGGGATTGATAAAAATCGTATCAAACGTATGTTGTTCGATCGACCTACATTATTGAAACATACTGATGCTTTTGTAAATGCTGCAAAAGAAAAACATGTTAATGAAGTCTATTTAATTTCTCATGCATTATTAGAAACAGGTTCAGTAAAAAGTGAACTTGCGAATGGTGTAAATATTGATGGTAAAAAATATTATAATTTTTATGGCGTTGGAGCTTTAGATGAAGATCCAATCAAAACAGGTGCTGAATATGCGAAAAAACATGGTTGGGATACACCAGAGAAAGCAATTAAAGGTGGCGCAGACTTTATTCATAAACACTTCCTATCTCACGATGATCAAAATACATTATATAGCATGAGATGGAATCCTATGAATCCTGGTGAACATCAATATGCGACTGATATTAAATGGGCTGAAAGTAATGCGGAAATTATTGCTGATTTCTATAAAGAAATGAAAACAGAAGGTAAATACTTCAAGCTATATGTTTATAAAGATGATCAAAAACATCAATAATCAAAATAAAAACCAACATTATCTTTAATTAGATGATGTTGGTTTTTTTATTTATTCAGCTTTGTTTTTTCTTGAAGCCCAAGTAAATCCAATGATAAAAACAATTAATGTTTTTAATAAAAATTTCATTGTTTAGTCACCTCAATATCTAAATTTTAACATAGTTACACATGATTATTTATGTTTTGAAATGGATCATCGTGTTAATAGTGAAACATTTTGAAGTCGAGAATCGTATTGGTATAATATGATAATATTCAACATAATACAAATATATAAAAGGATGATGTTAAATATGCGAGTAGCAATTATAGGCATGGGTACAGCAGGTGTAAGTGTACTTAGACAACTCGTTAAACATAAAGACTTTAAGCAATTAAAAGTCGATGTCTACGATAATGAATTTAATATGGGACAGGGTGTTCCTTTTCAAAATGATAGTAGTCAATTATTAATTAACTTACCCACTAAAAAGATGAGTTTAAATTTAGATGATGATGAAGAGTTTTGGAAATGGTATCAAACACAATCTGATTTTACGTTTAAAAATCCAAAGTATTTACCAAGATTTGTTTTTGGCCATTATATGAAATCATACTTATCAAATTATGAGACATTATATGATAACCTTACAGTCATTAAACAACCAGTACAAGAAGTCTTCATTAATTCAAATGTAGATGAAACCACATTGAAATATTATGTCTGTACGTCTAAAGATATGAAGCATTGTCAAGTATATGATTACATATTTTTAACTATAGGTACTTTATCATATCACGATCCTTATCATTTAAAAGGTATAAAAGGTTATATTCAAACTCCTTACCCTACATATAATACTTTAGATGATGTACAAGAATCTGATGATATTGCTATTATTGGAACAGGATTAGCTAGTTTAGATGTAGTGCGTTATGTAGCGTTTCATCATCCTAAACTACCTATCACAATGACGAGTCGTTCTGCTCAATTGCCTAGCGTAAGAGGAAACATGAAAAAAATTGAGTTTCAATGTTTAACAAAATCTAAATTTAATGATATTAAAGATAAGTACTTTGGAAATGTGCCATTAGAGAAAGCATTCGATTTATTTAAAGAAGAGTGTGATTTAAATGGTATTGATTTACAGAAATTGGTTCACCGCCGAACAGGAGATACGATTAAAGATTTAAATTATGATTTAGAACATCCAGATGAGATAGGTATATTCCAAACATTAATAGAGAATGTCAAAGAAAATTTAAATTGGATTTGGAATAGTTTTAGTCGTCAAGATCAAATTGAATTCGATAAACGTTTCACTAAAATTATTCAACTTAACTCAAACCCTATGCCTCCAAGAACTGCAAAACTCATCAAGCAATTAATAAAAGATGGTTCATTAGTGATTAGAAAGGATTTAGAAAATGTGGTACATAAAAATGGACTATTTAATTTAAAATTTAAAAATGATGAACAATGGTATCCACATCATATTATTATTAATGCAACAGGTTCTAAAACACATTTAAAAGATTTAGATGAAGATGATCAATTTATCTTAAATCTTCAAAATCGACAAATTGTTCAAGCCCATCCTATGGGTGGAATACAAATTATCCCAGAAACAAATCAGGTGATTAGTCCAAGATATGGTACTTTAAATAATATGATTGCTATTGGACAAATCACTAATGGAGTAAATAAATTGCGGAATGGAGTAAAAATGATTGTTAATCAAGCGGTAAGTGCAGTGGATTATTTATATGAAATTCGAAAAGAATTTGATCATACAGTATAATGCTTTACACAATAATGAATAAATATCTCTTTAAGAGTTAAATTTAAAAATCAAATTGAAATTCTTTATTTGTAATTTTCCAAAAATAAATGTAAGATGATATATGTAGTACTAAACTACGATGACTCAAATTTAATCACAATTTCATACGTATTCTTTCGGGGCAGGGTGTAATTCCCAACCGGCAGTAATTAAGCCTGCGACCCACTTAATCTTAATTTATTAAGTGGCTGATCTAGTGAGACTCTAGAGCCGACAGTAAAAGTCTGGATGGGAGAAAGAATCAATCACATCATTACTGAATGATGTATAAGCATGCACAATATAAAAATTGTAGTACGCTTATTTAAGTATATACATGCCCTATGCCTGTGAAACAGGTATGGGGTTTTTTTAGAGGTGATAAATTGAGTGAATTTATGAAATATGCAATTCAATTAGCACAAATGGTGAAGGGACAAACTGGAGTTAATCCTCCTGTTGGCTCAGTTGTTGTGAAGGATGGGCGTATTGTGGGACTAGGTGCACATTTAAAGCAAGGAGAGAAACATGCGGAAGTTCAGGCTTTAGATATGGCACAAGATAAAGCAAAAGGCGGCACCATTTATATTTCTCTTGAACCCTGTACACATTATGGGTCAACACCACCTTGTGTGAATAAAATTATTGAACATGGGCTTAGTAAAGTGATTTATGCTGTAAAAGATACGACGTTATCTTCTGAGGGAGATATCATTCTTGAAAAGGCAGGTATTGAAGTTGAATATCAATATTCAGAAGAAGCTTTTGCTTTGTATGAAGATTTCTTCAAAGCAAAACAACATAAAATCCCTGAAATTACAGTAAAAGTCTCGACTTCGTTAGATGGGAAACAAGCGACTGATAGTGGACAAAGTCAATGGATTACGAATAAAGCTGTAAAACAAGATGTATATCGTTTAAGACATACTCATGATGCCGTATTAACTGGTAATGGAACGCTTGAAGCGGATAATCCACAATATACAACACGTATTCAAGATGGTAAACATCCAATAAGAATCATACTATCTAAGCGAGGTCAAATTGATTATTCAAAACAGATATTTCACGATCAATTAAGTGAAATTTGGATTTATACTGAAAATCATGAACTAAAAAGTCCAAGTCATCATATAAAAATAATATATTTAGAAACATGTAATTTAAAATCTATTTTATCTGATATATATCAAAGAGGTGTTGGCAGATTATTAGTAGAAGCTGGGCCTCATATAACTTCAGAATTTCTCCAATCTAATTATTTAGACCATCTTATTATTTATTATGCCCCGAAAATAATAGGCGGTATTGGAAAAAATCAATTTTATCAAACTGATAATGTCATTGATTTAGCTAACGCGCCACAATTTGAAGTGATTTCTACCGAGTCTATTCAACAAAATATTAAAATGACATTGCGAAAGAAGTGAAGATAAATGTTTACAGGTATCGTTGAAGAAATAGGTACTGTAAAGCGTATTCGCACTCAACAATCCGTAAGGACATTAGATATTTCATGTCAAAAAATTATAGAAGATATGCATATTGGTGATTCTATAAGCGTAAATGGTGCGTGTTTAACAGTCATTGATTTTAAACAAAATCAATTTTCTGTCCAAGTGATTAAAGGTACTGAAAATAAAACCTATTTAGCTAATATTAAAGAAAATGATGAAGTCAATCTTGAACGTGCAATGTCAGGTAGTGGACGTTTCGGAGGACATTTTGTATTAGGTCATGTAGATGCAAAAGGAACAATTATAAATATCAGAGAAACGCCTAATTCACGCATTGTATCTATTAAGGCATCGGACTCGGTCATCAAACAAATGGTTAAGCAAGGTTCTATTACTGTTGATGGCGTAAGTTTAACAATTTTTGACTTGCATCAACATAGTTTTGATATCCATCTTATTCCTGAAACAAGACGTTCAACGATTCTTTCTAATAAAAAAATGGGCGATGAAGTTCATCTTGAAACAGATGTATTATTTAAATATGTTGAAAGTATAGTTGGTAAAAATAAATCTGATTTATCAGTTGATAAATTAAAAGCATATGGTTTTTAGGAGGGGCTTAAATGAAATTCGATAGCATTGAAGAAGCGTTAGAAGCATTAAGAAATGGCGATAGTATTATTGTAGTAGATGATGAAGATCGTGAAAATGAAGGTGACTTAATTGCAGTCACTCAATGGATGAAAGATGATACCATTAATTATATGGCCAAAGAAGCGCGTGGATTAATTTGTGCTCCTATAAGTTCACAGATTGCTGAACGTCTAAATCTTAAAACTATGGTTGATGGTAATACAGATGAATACGGTACAAATTTCACTGTAAGTATCGATCATATCTCTACTACTACAGGAATTAGTGCATTTGATCGTACAGCAACAGCGAAAGCGTTAATTAATCCTGATTCTAAACCAGAAAGTTTCCATAAACCAGGACATTTATTTCCTTTAGTGTCTAAAGAAAAAGGTGTATTAGTTAGACCAGGACATACGGAGGCTGCTGTAGATTTAGCTAAATTAACTGGTGCTGCACCTGCTGGAGTTATATGTGAGATAATGAATGACGATGGTACGATGGCAAAAGGTAATGAATTACAACAATTTAAAGAGCGTCATCAATTAAAAATGATTACAATTGAAAGTTTAATTAATTATCGTCGCAAACAAGAAAGCGAAGGTATTGAACTTAAAGCAACTGTAAAAATGCCAACGGATATTGGTGATTTTAAAATGTATGGTTTTCAATCTCAATATACACATGAAGATATTGTTGTACTTGGCAAAGGAGAACCACGTACAACTGAAAATGTAAGACTACATTCTGCTTGTTTAACAGGTGATATTTTCCACAGTCAACGATGTGATTGTGGCGCTCAATTAGAAGCATCAATGAAATATATAAATGATCATGGTGGATTAATTATTTATTTACCACAAGAGGGTAGAGGCATTGGTTTAATGAATAAACTAAAAGCTTATGAATTAATTGAGCAAGGACATGATACGGTTACTGCAAACTTAGCATTAGGTTTTGATGAAGACTTAAGAGATTATCATATAGCTGCTCAAATTCTTAAATATTTTAATGTTCAACAAGTTAATTTATTAAGTAATAATCCTAAGAAATTTGAAGGCTTGAAAGATTATGGTATAAAAGTTGCAGATCGTACAGAAATTATTGTGCCAGAAACGGAACATAATCATCATTATATGGAAACAAAAAAATTGAAAATGGGACATCTTATTTAGGAGGAATTTAGAATGAATTTTGAAGGTAAATTAGTCGGTACAAATTTAAAAGTTGCAATAGTAGTGAGTAGATTTAATGATTTTATTACCAATCGTTTATTAGATGGAGCGAAAGATACATTAGTAAGACATGGTGTAGATGAAGATAACATTGATGTTGCGTATGTACCAGGTGCATTTGAAATTCCACTTGTTGCTAAAAAATTAGCGCAAAAAAATGATTATGATGCAGTGATTACTTTAGGCTGTGTCATTAGAGGTGCAACATCTCATTATGACTATGTTTGTAATGAAGTTGCTAAAGGCGTATCAAAAGCAAATGATGTTACGAATACACCAGTTATTTTCGGTGTTTTAACAACTGAAAGTATTGAACAAGCAGTTGAAAGAGCGGGTACGAAAGCAGGTAATAAAGGTGCAGAAGCGGCAGTAAGTGCAATTGAAATGGCAAACTTACTTAAACAGTTTTAATTAATGTAGAGCGTCTCGATAATTTTAAGGATTATCGAGACGCTCTGTATTTCAACGTTTTAGTAATTTCACAATACTAGATACTAATGTAAGTGTTCCTAAAGCTAGTCCACTAACTAAGCCAATTTTTTTTAGTGCTTCTGTTGAAATAAATTCTTGATAGGCAAGAGAAAGATTTTGAGGTCTCTCAGCCAGGCGACGCATGAAATAAGCAAACCAGTCATTGCCATATGGAACATAAACGGTAAAGTGATATCCTTGTCTAGCAATCTCTTCTGCTAATTCATTACGAAAACCATACAACATTTGAAATTCAAAAGTGCTTTTTTCAATATGATGATCTTTGACAAATTGTTTAACATGGTTAATGATTTTATCATCATGTGTTGCAATTGACGTAAAGTTTTTGGCATTAAGTAAACGTTTTTCAATAATATTTATATAATTTTTATCTATATCTTTTTTACTTTGATAAGCAATCGTATCCTTTTCTTTATAAGCGCCTTTGACCAGTCTTAATCGTAATTCTGGGTACTTATCAATTAATTTCTCTGCATCATAAAGGTATCCTTGAATAACTGTACCGACATTTCTAAATTCTCCTTTTAACCTGTCTAAAATCTGTAATGTTTGTGATAAGCTGTTATATTTTTCCATATCAATATTAATATGCATATTATCATAGGTATTAGCCTTTAATAAAATGTCTCTTAAATTTTGATAGGCTAACTCAGTATCAAATTCACCGCCTAATGAACTCACTTTCACCGACATATGTGCACTCACTTGATATTTATTAATAGCTTCCATTATCTCAAGAATTTCATTTTTAGCTTGAGTCGCTGCTGCTTTAGTATTAACAAATTCTCCAAGATTATCTACAGTAACATCAATATGTTTAGCGTTTAAACGTTCAATCGTATCAATGAGTTGTTCTATAGTATTACCCGCAACAACTCTATTAGCCCCCATGGTAGGTCCGATTTCTTTAGCCATTTCATTTAAATATGTAATATTTGATAATGTTATGAAAAAATCTCTGAATAAAGACATATCTATTCCTCCATCCCACTCGTATCTATCTCTATAACAAGTTTAGCATGAATACATCGTTTAAGAAAGCGTTTACATTTAGGAGGTAAAATACGTTTAAATTCATTAGTCATAAATTAAGAGAATCTATATACTGTTTAACAACAATTAAAGGTATAATTTGATATAATACATTTGATAAACATTCAATTAGAGAGGATTCAAAAATATGTGGAAGTGGGAAACAGAACATGACGCTAAAGGCGTAATCATCATAGTACATAATATGTTAGAACATACTGGTAGATATGCGTATGTGATTACGATGTTGAGACGTAATGGTTATCACGTAATTATGGGTGATTTACCTGGACAAGGTCAAACTTCACGAGCTAACAGAGGTCAACTACAACGTTTTGAAATTTACCATGAACAGTTAGTTGAATGGATAAAAATTGCAAACGAATATAAATTACCAACATTTGTTATGGGTGTTGGATTAGGTGGTTTAATTATTCTCAATTTACTTGAAAAGACTGAACTACCTATTGAGGGCATATTACTACTCTCTCCAATGCTTGAATTTAAGAAAAATTATAAAACACGAAAAAATATGTTTATATCTAATATTGGAAAGAGCTCAAAAGGTACACAATTTAAATTAGGAATAGATTATGAAGATTTAACTCGTAATTCAGAAGTGATTAATGAGACAAATCATGACGGATTGATGTTAAAGAAAGTATCTTACAAATGGTTTAACATTATTAATGAAACGATGAAAGACACATCACAACATATTAAAGATATCAAACCGTTACCCACTTTATTAATGTATGGTACCGAAGATAAAATTTTAGAAACATCTTCAATAGATATTTTAAAACAACAATTTCTTGCAGATGAATTTTATTTTAAAGCGTGGAAAGGGTTTTATCATGAGATTCACAATGAACCTGAACGAGATCAAGTCATGAGATATATATTAACTTTCTTGAATAATAGCGTAAATACAATGGGATTTATTGTACAAGAAGAAGATATTGAGGAAGTATAAGATAATCTTTAAAAATCTATAAAGAATAGCTCGTAGAAGACAGATATCTACGAGCCTATTCTATATCAAAATTATGGTTATAATATTATAAATGAGCTAAAATTACAATATAAGTAGAATTATAACTATCAATTACTTTTTATAAATTGTATGAATTTAGTATTAGAATTATAATATAAATATTGATTTAAAAAATATAGTTGATATATTATTAAAAAATACCAAATCGTATAAACTTAATAATAAATTGAATTATAGTTATTATACATAATATGAGAGATCAAGGGGAATGAATTATGAAATTACAAAAAAAAGAAACGGTATCTATGGTATTGAAATTAGAGAAATTATTGAAGGATATAGATTCTATATTTAGAATTATTTATGAGAAGTATCATTTAAATAAAGAAGAAGTACTTATTTTATTAACGTTATGGGAAAAGGGGCCTATGACATTAAAAGAGATGGATCAATACGTTAATATCAAGTCATATAAACGAACAAGAACGTATAATAATTTAGTTCAATCTGATTGGGTTTACAAAGAGCGTCCAATTGACGACGAACGTACGGTTATTATCCATTTTAATGAAGAAAAAAATAAATATAGAAATGAATTATTAGATTTTATTACTACTATTATTAAAAGAAAATATGAATCTTTAGAAAATAGTTTGAATTCATTGATGAGCGTTTAATATAAAAAAACCCGTAAATTAAAACTACGATTTGATGTTTTAATTTATGGGTTTTAAAATTTAACGTTTTTCAATCGCACATATAAAAGGTGCATGATTAACTTGATTGATAAATTGATATTTTAATATGTGTGCTTTACTTTGATCAAAGTTTTCGAGATATTTTAATAATTCATCTCTTTCGATTTGTCCTTCCTCATGTCCATGATAAATCACTAGTACAATAATACCTTCTGTACTTAATAGTTTAAAAATACTTTCAATAGCTTGAATAGTGGTTTCAGGTTTAGTAACAATGGATTTATCACCTTTAGGCAGATATCCCAAATTGAAAATAGCTGCATCCACGTTTCCGATGATATCACTTGGTATATCATTTAAGATATTTTCATGTCCATCATGTATCAATGTAACATGTTTAAAAGGTGCTATTTTTTCTTTTGTATGTTCAATAGCTTCTTTTTGTATATCGAAACCAAACACTTTGCCATTTGGAACCTGTTCAGCTAAAAATAGGGTATCATGGCCGTTACCACAGGTAGCATCAATAACAATACTATCTTCTTGAATATGTTGCTTAATAAGTGTTTTAGCAAAAGGAAGAATGCGTTCTAATTTCATGAATTCACCTTAGTATTAGATGTGTAAAACTTACCTTGATAAGATTCACGACGTGCTAATTCATCATCTATTTCATTGAGAACTTCCCACTTGTTAACACTCCACATTGGTCCTACCATTAAATCAATCGGTCCATCTCCAGTAATACGATGAATAATCATGTCTGGCGGAAGGATTTCAAGTTGATCACACACTAAGTTTGTATAATCTTCTTGCGTCATAAATTCAAGCATACCTTTTTCGTATTGTTTAACCATTGGTGTACCTTTAAGTAAATGTAATAAATGGATTTTAATACCTTGAACATCCATTTGTGCCACTTCTCGTGCTGTTTCCATCATCATATGATAATCTTCACCTGGTAAGCCATTAATGATGTGTGTACATACGTTAATATTATGTTTACGCAATTTAGCTACACCTTCGTAATACGTTTGCATATCGTGAGCACGATTAATTAAATCAGAGGTCTTTTGATGAACTGTTTGAAGACCAAGTTCCACCCATAAATAAGTACGTTGATTTAGTTCAGCTAAGTATTCAACCACATCATCTGGCAGACAATCTGGACGTGTAGCGATAGATAAACCAATAACTCCTTCTTCTTTTAACACAGGTTCATATTTTTCTTTTAAAACTTCTACAGGTGCATGGGTATTAGTAAATGCTTGGAAGTAAGCAATATATTTACCTTCACTCCATTTTTCATGCATTCGTTCTTTAATTTGTTGGAATTGTACTTCAATTGGATCGGCTCTATTTCCTGCAAAGTCACCACTACCAGCTGCTGAACAAAATGTACAACCGCCATGTGCGACAGTACCATCTCTATTTGGACAGTCAAATCCGCCATCTAGAGCAACTTTAAAAATTTTCTGTCCGAATTTATTTTTTAAATGGTAATTCCATGTATGATATCGTTTATTTTCAAAGGCATACGGGAAATACTTACCCATAACACATTATCCTTTCTATCTAACTTAGTTCTAAGTAAAGATTTTAACATATTTTAATGTTATAGTGTTTATTATAGTTCGATAAAAATATAAAGAGAGGACTTAAAAATTATGAATATACCTAGATCAGTATGGTGGCTAGTTATAGGAATGGCATTAAATATAACTGGCTCTAGCTTTTTATGGCCTTTAAATACGATTTATATGAAAGAAGAATTAGGAAAAAGCTTGACAGTTTCTGGGATTGTTCTAATGATTAATTCTTTTGGAATGGTAGTTGGTAACTTACTAGGTGGAACGTTGTTCGATAAGTTAGGTGGTTATAGAACAATCATGATAGGTACTATTACTTGTTTGTTTAGTACAACATTACTTAATTTCTTTCATGGATGGCCGTGGTATGCAGTTTGGTTAGTGCTACTTGGTTTTGGTGGGGGAATGATTGTTCCAGCAATCTATGCAATGGCTGGTGCCGTTTGGCCTAATGGTGGCAGAACAACTTTTAATGCTATTTACTTAGCTCAAAACATAGGTGTTGCTACCGGAGCTGCAATGGGAGGATTCGTTGCTGAATTTAGCTTTAATTTTATCTTCTTAGCTAATTTAATCATGTACGTATTATTTGGAATTGTAGCCTTTACGCAATTTAATTTAGAATACCATGCTAAAGTGAAATCACCAGATAGTCTAGATATCCAAAGTAAAGAAAATAAAAAACGTTTTATAGCTTTAATACTATTATGTGCCATGTTTAGTATTTGTTGGATTGGATACATTCAATGGGAAACAACAATAGCTTCATTTACGCAACAAATTAATATTTCAATGTCTCAATATAGTGTATTATGGACAGTAAATGGAATTATGATTTTAGTTGCACAACCATTAATTAGACCAGTCATTCGTTTGTTAAAAGGAAACTTAAAATATCAAATGTTTGTTGGTATTTTAATTTTTATGTTGTCATTCTTTGTTACAAGTTTTGCAGAACAATTTACTGTTTTCTTAATAGGAATGATTATTCTTACTTTTGGTGAAATGTTTGTATGGCCTGCAGTACCAACGATTGCCAATTATTTAGCACCGCAAGGTAAGCAAGGTCAATATCAGGGTGTAGTAAATTCTGCATCAACTGTAGGGAAAGCATTTGGTCCTCTAATCGGGGGTATATTGGTAGATACATTCAATATGAGTGCAATGTTCATAGGAATGATCATTCTTTTATTAATTGGAATGTTTTTCTTATCTATTTTTGATAAGGGTCTACCAAAACATTCACAACATGAAAATCGTTGAAAGACAACTTGAAATTAAACATATAAAATATGCTGAACCACTTGCAATTAGGTTACGAATCTCATAATATTAAACTGTATTGGAGTAGTAACTTAAATACTTTTCTAAAGAGAGCTAGTGGTGGTGCAAACTAGCGTTAAGAATTAAGTGAACTTACCGTTAATTAATCGAATTTAAAACATCTCTTACTATTATAAAGTGCACATGTAAAATGTGAATGAGGGTGGTACCGCGGCTAAAGAAAGTCGTCCCTGTCAAAAGTAATAGTTTGAGGTGTTTTATTTTTATTAGGAGGAAAATACTTTGGGTTATAATCACAAAGAGATTGAACAGAAATGGCAAAATTATTGGGCTGAGAATAAAACATTCAAAGCAAGCGATAATTTAGGCCAAAAAAAATTCTATGCATTAGATATGTTTCCATATCCATCTGGTGCGGGATTACACGTAGGACATCCAGAAGGATATACTGCAACGGATATTATTTCTCGTTATAAACGTATGCAAGGATATAATGTATTACATCCAATGGGGTGGGATGCCTTTGGATTACCCGCTGAGCAGTACGCGTTAGATACAGGAAATGATCCTAGAGAATTTACTAAAAAGAATGTTCAAACATTTAAACGTCAAATTCAAGAACTAGGTTTTAGTTATGACTGGGATCGAGAAGTTAATACTACAGATCCTGAATATTATAAATGGACGCAATGGATTTTTATTCAGCTTTATAATAAAGGACTCGCATATGTAGATGAGGTTGCAGTAAACTGGTGTCCAGCACTTGGTACAGTGTTATCAAATGAAGAGGTTGTAGATGGTGTATCAGAACGTGGAGGTCATCCTGTATATAGACGTCCGATGAAACAATGGGTATTAAAAATTACAGAATATGCCGATCGTTTATTAGAAGATTTAGATGAATTAGATTGGCCTGAATCAATTAAAGATATGCAAAGAAACTGGATTGGTCGTTCTGAAGGTGCACGTGTGTCATTTAATGTTGAAAATACTAATGACACTATTGATGTGTTTACAACACGTCCAGATACTATCTACGGTACAACATTCTTAGTACTTAGTCCTGAACATGCGTTAGTGAATGAAATGACTACTGATGACAAAAAAGAAATGGTTCAACAGTATCAAGAAGAAGCATCAAAAAAATCAGACTTAGAGCGTACTGATTTAGCAAAAGATAAATCAGGTGTGTTTACTGGGGCGTATGCTATTAACCCGTTATCAGGTAAGAAACTTCCAATTTGGATTGCTGATTATGTATTATCGACTTATGGTACAGGTGCAGTTATGGCAGTACCAGGACATGATGAGCGAGACCATGAATTTGCTAAGAAATTTGATTTACCTATCATTGAAGTTATCGAGGGCGGAAACGTTCAAGAAGAAGCATATACTGGAGAAGGTGCACATATCAATTCTGGCGAACTAGATGGGCTAGATAATAAAGAAGCAATTTCTAAAGCAATTACTTTACTCGAAGCCAAAGGTGCTGGCGAGAAAAAAGTGAATTACAAATTACGTGACTGGTTATTTAGTAGACAACGTTATTGGGGAGAACCAATTCCAGTGATTCATTGGGAAGATGGTACGATGACAACTGTGCCTGAAGAAGAACTTCCATTATTACTTCCTGAAACTGACCAAATCAAACCATCTGGTACGGGTGAATCACCATTAGCCAATATTGATGACTTTGTAAATGTTGTTGATGAAAAAACAGGCATGAAAGGTCGTCGCGAAACAAATACTATGCCACAATGGGCTGGTAGTTGTTGGTATTATTTACGATATATTGATCCACATAATGAGAATATGTTAGCAGATCCAGAGAAATTAAAACATTGGTTGCCGGTAGACTTATATATTGGTGGAGTAGAACATGCTGTCCTTCACTTACTGTATTCAAGATTCTGGCATAAAGTATTATATGATTTAGGTGTAGTTCCTACGAAAGAACCATTCCAAAAATTATTCAACCAAGGTATGATTCTCGGTGAAGGCAACGAAAAAATGAGTAAATCTAAGGGTAACGTTGTTAATCCTGATGATATCGTAGCATCACATGGCGCAGATACATTACGCCTATATGAAATGTTTATGGGACCATTAGATGCAGCTATAGCATGGAGTGAAAATGGATTAGATGGCTCTAGACGTTTCTTAGATCGTGTATGGAGATTATTCATTAATGAAGATGGGTCATTATCTAATAAAATTGTTGAAAATAACGATAATTCATTAGATAAAGTTTATAATCAAACGGTTAAAAAAGTGACTGAAGACTTTGATACTCTTAACTTTAATACGGCAATTAGTCAATTAATGGTATTTATCAATGATTGTTATAAAGCGAATCACATTTACAAACCTTATGTAGAAGGATTTGTTAAAATGTTAGCACCAATTGCCCCTCACATTAGTGAAGAGTTATGGCAACGTTTAGGCAATCAAGAAACTATTACGTATCAACCTTGGCCTACGTATAATGAATCATTACTTGTAGATGATGAGATTGAAATTGTAGTGCAAGTTAATGGTAAAGTAAGAGCGAAAATCAATATTCCTAAAGACTTATCTAAAGAAGATATGCAAGAGTTAGCATTACAAAATGAAAATGTTAAACTATCTATAGAAGGTAAAGAGATTAAAAAAGTTATCGCTGTACCTCAAAAATTAGTGAATATCGTTGCAAAATAATGGAAGAGGAGTTTTAAAATGGAAACAATTACAGTAGATCAATTAAAAGAGAAAATACTAGGATCTAATCCAGTAAATATTATCGATGTGCGAACAGATGAAGAAACTGCAATGGGTACAATTCCTGGTGCTAAAACTATTCCAATGGATCAAATTGCTGATAACTTAAATCAATTTAATAAAAATGAAACGTACTACATCGTTTGTGCTGCAGGTGTTCGTAGTGAAAAAGTAGCGAACTACCTTGAAAATGAAGGTATTCATGCAGTTAATGTTGAAGGTGGCATGCAAGCATGGGGTGATGAAGGTATTGAAATAGACAGTATATAATGATTTATAGATATTTAAACAATAATACAGAAAAACAGCGAAGTTATGATTCTTCGCTGTTTTTTTATAATTTAACTTATTTTTAATATTTTTATATTATTTAGTTGTAGTACTTTTAATTTTATTATGATATTATATTTAAGTGTGAATATAATATTATGTAAGTGATAGTAACAACTATAGCATACATAAAACATTTTCATTATAACAATTGACATCAAGAGAGAACATCAAGGAGGAAACATAATGAATCTTTTTAAAAAACAGAAATTTAGTATTCGTAAATTTAGTGTGGGGACATTTTCAACGCTAATTGCTACATTAGTGTTTTTATCACATCCTGGTCATGCAGCAACTCATGATGCAGAAACAAATACAAGTGCGCCACAAACGAATGAAAGTGCGACGATTAATAAACAAAATACTAATATTGAACAACCACATAATGAAACAACGTCAGCAAATACATCTAATTCAAATGAAAATAATCGAAATAATGAAAGTAATACTTCAAGTGATTATTCAATTAACCGTGAACGTGAAGAAGGTACAGTGAATAATGTAATTAATAGCACTGAAAATAATACAAATCATAATGAGAAAGTAACAACTAATGACGTAGTTAGTAATGAAAATAATCATGAAACTACAAACGTTAATCAACCACATAGAAGAGGGAAACGTTCAGTAGATAACACTCCTAGTACTACAAATACAGATCCGATGGCTGTAAATGAACAAAATACTGGTCAAATCATTAATGGGACATTTACAGATAATTCACAGGGTGCGACGATACCGACTAAGAATTTAGAGTCTGCAATGAATGAAGCAAATACTGTACCGGGTTGGCATGTAAATAGTAATGATCAAACCATCATTCCATTAATTTGGGGTCCTAAATCGTTGCCCGCATACAATCCTTATATATTCGATAAAACCAATAATAAAATTGGTGTAGTACTATCAAAATATAATGGTAACTTTAATCAAGTTCCAGGTATAGCTGATCCTACAGTAGGATCAATTTACCAAGATGTTGATGTTACTCCTGGATCAGAAATCCAATTACATTATATTTCTAGTAGTATGAATAATATATGGGGGGTTAATGGTGCAAGAGTGTATATTTACGATGCGAATAATCCTTCTACACTTTTATATAAAGGAACTCCGGATATATTACAGAACCCAATTGGTAACTTTGTAGGTGTATTTCAAGTGCCAGAAACAGTCTCACGATTAAGATTAAGATTTGAATCGGCATTAAATCGTAGTACTGATTCTACTAATGGACATAGACTCCTTACTGGTCCTAATAACTTTGGAGGCGGAGTGTTAGCTGATGTTACCATTAATAGTGGCGCATATTTAACTGCGACAGTAAATAATACACACTACTTTGCACAATCTGGATCCATAAATGCTGATCGAGTTTATCAAGAAATAGGGTTTAGAATTGAAAATAGAGGACATTCTAATTCAAATAAAACAGAATATACGATTGTTTTACCAGAAGATGTGACATATGTATCTACAAAAAATGCTACTGGAAAATTTAATGCAGCAACTAAAGAGTTAACAGTTAAAATAGATCGACTTGAAGCAGGAGCAAGTAAAAATATTTCTATAGGATTATCCTTACCAACTGATCGACCAATTGAAAAAGAATTCTTAGGACATTTGACTTATGTTACAGATGGTATAAATATGAATAGGTTAAGTGATTCTAAAGATTTTGGACGTAATAATGGCGATCATTATACAAGATACGGTGTGCATAATGAATTTGTAAGTGTTGATTCTGCTATGCGACAAGGAGATATTGTATTAGATAAACAAACTATTACAGTTAAAATGTATAAGCAACATTTGAGAGACAAAGTAACAGAAATTGAGGATGATTTAGCCAATCTTGATCAAAACGATAATTCACCAGAAGTATGGGAAGCAATGCAAGTGGTACTTAGAAAAGCTAAAGAAGTATTAGCTGAAACAGATGAGATGCCTATAAGTGAATTGAAAGATCAAGCAACGATTAATAGTATCGATTTAAACTTAGATAAAGCACATGCTAAATTATCATTAGACAAAGTTGCAAGAACTAAAAGAGCGCTCTTTATGGGTAACGATACAGCTACAATTGAAGAAAAAAATGCTGTGATTGAGCAAGTGAATCAAGCACTACAATCTAGTTATACAACTGTTGATCAATCAATGACTTCAAATGATGTAGCAACAAATAAAGACACTGGAATTAATGAAATTACAATGATTGATCTTACTCCAACAGTAAAGCAAGCAGCAATTGATGAATTAACTGAAAGAGCAAATGCTAAAAAAGTAGAGTTTGATAATAATCCTGATGCAACAGTAGAAGAAAAAGAAGCTGCAAAAGCAACGATTGATAATTTAGTGTCAGAGGCTACAACAAATATTATGAATGAAACTACAAATAATGGTGTAGCGCAACAAAAAACAAGTAGCATAGATAGTGTGAATGCTGCTACTATAACTCCAACTGTTCGAAGTAACGCTAGAACTGCAATAGATAATATAGCATCTGCAAGAAAAGTTGAAATAGATAAGGATAATAATGCAACTTTAGAAGAAAAAAATGCAGCTAAAACTGAGATAGATAATTTGGTAGCTAGAGCAAAAGCAGATATTAATAGTCTAAATCACAATAATGAAATTGAAATATTAAAAGAAAACAAAGTAAACGAAATATCACAAGTAGTAGCGCATCCAGTAAAGAAAAATGCTGCTGCACAAGCAATTGATCAAGCCGCTATAGCTAAAAAACAAGAAATTGATTTAATAGAAGATGCGACTATAGAAGAAAAAGAAGTCGCAAAGGTAAAAGTAGATAAAATAGTAACCGAAGCTAAAAATAATATTAATCAAGCAACTACTAATTCAAGTGTAGATGATGCACAAAATGAAGGAATAACTGCAATTAATGCAGTTATTCCAGAAGTGGTTAAAAAATCAGATGCAAGAGATACAATCGATGAGGTAGCCCGAATTAAAAAAGCAGCAATTGATCAAACACCTGATGCAACAGTAGAAGAAAAAGAGGCAGCAATAGCGAAAATAGATCAAGAGGTTACTAAGGCTAAGGAACAAATTCATCAAGCACTAAAAAATGAAAATGTAGATACTGCTAAAACAAATGGTACGAATTTTATTAATGCAATCCAACCAGAAATTACGAAAAAAAT
>NZ_KV827217.1:0-1094 GCF_001836075.1 Staphylococcus sp. HMSC035D11 | reverse complement strand
AAAAAAAAATTGGAATTAAAGGAAAACAAGACATTGAAAAGTATGGAATAGAAAATTTTATAAATGAATGTAAAAAAAGTGTATTTAATTATGAAAAAGAATGGCGGGATTTTTCTAAAGATTTAGGATACTGGGTTGACATGGACTCCCCCTATATAACTCTTGAGAATAATTATATTGAAAGTGTATGGAATATATTATCTACATTCCATAAAAAAGGACTATTATATAAGGGACATAAGGTGACTCCTTATTGTACACATGATCAAACCGCTTTAAGTTCTCATGAAGTAGCGCAAGGCTATAAAAACGTTAAAGATTTATCAGCTGTTGTTAAATTTCAACTTACAAATAGTAAAGATACTTATTTCTTAAGTTGGACTACCACTCCCTGGACTTTGCCTGCAAATGTAGCATTAGCTATAAATAAAGATCTTAATTATTCAAAAATTCGGGTAGAAAATGAGTATTATATCTTAGCTACAGATCTAATTAATTCTATAATAACTGAAAAATACGAAATTATTGATACCTTTTCAGGAAGTAATTTAATTAATTTAAAATACATTCCTCCTTTTGAAAGCGACGGTTTAGTTAATGCATATTACGTTGTTGATGGAGAATTTGTTACTAACTCAGAAGGAACTGGTATTGTTCATATAGCACCAGCTCATGGGGAAGATGACTACCAATTGGTTTTAGAGCGTGATTTGGATTTCTTAAATGTTATAACAAGAGAAGGAGTATATAATGATAGGTTCCCTGAATTAGTTGGTAATAAAGCTAAAAATAGTGATATAGAAATCATAAAATTATTATCCAAAAAACAACTTTTATATAAAAAACAAAAATATGAGCATAATTATCCTCATTGTTGGAGATGTGGTAATCCTTTGATATATTATGCGATGGAAGGTTGGTTTATTAAAACAACTAATTTTAAGAATGAAATTATTAACAATAATAATAATATAGAGTGGTTTCCTTCTCATATTAAGGAAGGGAGAATGGGAAATTTCTTAGAAAATATGGTTGATTGGAACATTGGTAGAAATAGATATTGGGGAACACCATTAAATGTATGGATTTGCAAT
>NZ_KV827216.1:568-1273 GCF_001836075.1 Staphylococcus sp. HMSC035D11 | reverse complement strand
AAAGAGGCAGCCAAAGCGAAGGTAGACCAAGCGGTAACGGAAGCCAAAGCTCATATTAATGAAGCAATAACTAATTCAGATGTGGATGAAGCAAAAACAAATGGTACGACTACAATCAATGCAATCCAACCAGATGTGCTTAAAAAATCAGAAGCAAGACAAGCAATTGATAATGAAGTTATTAATAAGAAGACAGAGATCGACAATAATGTTGATGCAACTATAGAAGAAAAAGAAGCCGCAAAATCAAAAGTAGACGAAGCTGCAGTAGAAGCAAAAAATAATATTAATCATACAGAAATAAATCAAGCTGTTGACAAAGCAAAAGAAGATGGTGTTACAACAGTTAGTCATATTCAACCAAATATAGTTAAGAAAATAGCAGCAAAGACTGCAATCGATGAAGTAGCTAGAATTAAAAAAGAAGCGATTAATCAAACACCGGGTGCAACAACAGAAGAAAAAGAAGCCGCAAAATCAAAAGTAGACGAAGCTGCGACAGAAGCAAGAAATAATATTAATCGTGCTTTGTCTAACAATGATGTAGATCAAGTAGTACATAATAGTACGGCATCAATAAATAATATCCAACCAGATATAGTTAAAAAAGAACAAGCAAAACGAGGTATAGATACTCAAGCAAAAATCAAAAAAGCCATCATTGATCAAACATCTGATGCAACGACAGAAGAAAAAGAAGCAGCG
>NZ_KV827216.1:0-468 GCF_001836075.1 Staphylococcus sp. HMSC035D11 | reverse complement strand
AAAAGTTGATGAAGAGGTAACAAAAGCAAAACGTAACATTAATCAAGCAGTTACAAATAATGATGTGAATCAAGTTGAGCATAATAGCACAATAGCAATTAATAATATTCAACCCAATATTATAAAAAAAATTGCAGCTAAAACGTTAATTGATCAAGTAGCAAGAGCTAAAAAAAATAATATTGATCAAACATCAAATGCGACAATAGAAGAAAAAGAAGCAGCAAAACAAAAAGTTGACGAAGAAGTTACAAAAGCAAAACATAGTATTGATCAAGCAATAACAAATAGTGATGTAGATCAAGCAAAAGATAGAGGAACTGTTGCTATAAATAACATTCAGCCAGAAGTTGTAAAAAAAGAGACAGCTAAGACTTCTATTGATCAAATTGCATTAACTAGAAAAAACATCATTGATCAAACACCTGATGCAACAACAGAAGAAAAAGAAGCAGCGAAATCAAAAGT
>NZ_KV827215.1:0-30886 GCF_001836075.1 Staphylococcus sp. HMSC035D11 | reverse complement strand
AGAAAAAAATTAAGGAATTATATTTAGGTTGAGTTTGGTTTTAGAAACGAGTTTTTTCGTGTTTTGATGTTAATACTAAGATGAAAATAAATGTAAGTGTGACGTTTATTTATAAAAGTAAGCGTTTTCTATTTACATTTAGAGCCTTTTATAAGATAATAACCGTAGCTACTAAAATTACTACTCAAAATCGAGTATCCTTTAAAATGACTGTATCCTTTGGATGCAGTCTTTTTATTTATAACCTGTCAAAACCTTACATTTTACACAATAACAAACGGACTTAAAAGTCCACTTGTAACCTGTACCTTAAAATAGGGAAGTGGTTTAACCAGTCCAAATGTGGGTCGGTTAAATATGTCCATAATTGGACTTATTAACGTTTCTTTTAATTGGCTCAAATATGAGCGTATTAATATAAGTACATTTATTGAAACCAAATTTGGGTTAAGTGAATATATTGAAAGTTGTATTCCGCTTCTAAATGCTGATACGCCAAGTTACCGTATCAGAAATTCAAATATAGACTTATTAATCAATTAAATAGCTGACGCACTAAGTTAGTGCATTAGAAAACCGAAATGTCGGTTATCTAATTCTGAAAAGCCGTTTGTGGCTTCTCTGCGTAGTCAAAATGGCAACGCAGCACACGTTTATGATTTACGATCTCACGGCGCAAATGTGCGCAGTGAATCTCACAATCTAAATTTGAGCAATGAAACTATTAAAATACAAATAGTACAATGGTATGCTAATGTAAAGTTAAAAAGGAGTATTAGCAATGGCAAAAGCTTTAATGTTAATCATAACTATTGTTTGTATAGTTTATATTGTGTATAACTTCATTAAAGATAAACCAATCCTTAATATTTTCTTTGCTTTAATAATACAATCAATTTTATTATTTCTAATCCGCTTCTTTTGGATAAAGCAATCTTTTAGTAGATCACTTTTATCGTCTTTTGACTTATTTACGATTACGGTTGTAGTTATTTATTTGATATATAAATTAAGTAAGAGAAGAAAAGAAAAAGAGGATAAATAATTACTGATAGTTGCGTATTCAACTTGAGTACGCAGCTTGTGTAATGATCTAATAGCGAATTTCATTCCCCAAATCTGGGGAGTGAGAATGTAAATATTTTATAGATGTTGTGAAAGTCGTAGACAATTAATAAATTTAATGCGTATAATGACATTAGAAGTTGTTCCCTTATGAAGCACTTCTATATTTTTCTATATGTGAGTCATTTTTTCTTGGCTATGTCCATTGGGCATAGCTTTTTATTTTATTGTAGACAAATATATAAATAATGAGATAATAGCAAAAGAGGTTTAAGGCCTCTAATTTCTTTACGTACATATAGAGTTTTAACTCTATCTCAACTACAATGGGGCTAACCTTAATTGGTTAGTCACTTTTTTGTATAAAAAAGCACTCTCAACTTAGATTATGTCAGAGTAAGTGAGAGTGTAGATGAAAAGTAAGAAGTGAAACGTTTTTATTACTTTATTACATACAAACTAATGATTTTTATTATAATAGTGTGGCTAAATAAAAATTAGTGTGTAATAATAATAATTGAGATTGTCTAACTGGCGATTCTTTCCTTTCCACTAAGTATTTCTTCTCCATTGAAAATACTGTATGTTTAGGCAATCTCAACATTTTAAAAGCTTTCATAAATAGCATAATTCTTTAGGGGGCGTAAAGCCCCTTTTTGTATGCGAAAAAAGTCTCACTAGTTCATGACTAGTAAGACTAAGTTCAATGAAAGAAATGTTGTCTATAACTTATATTAACATATAGCCGCTTCAATTAATACAATTACGTTTGTATTATACTAACGTAACCATTCGTGACGTTAGCTGCATGAACAATTTGTTCAGTCAGGTATAAAAGGGAGTAGGGAAACACGACGCCCTTTATTAGTTGATCTAAATAAGGACTGAACGAAACGTTCCCCCCTTATTCATGGGGTCGTGAAACGCTACCCCATAGATGAGTGAACAAAACGTTCCCCCATGTGTCGCTGCATGTAATGTTAGGTAAGTGAATACAATAACCGCTTCGATACATAGGTACATTCTCGATTTAGATAAATGTTAATACACGGGTGCAGTCCTAATTTAGGATTGCAGCATTAACCAGCTTGTCGATTTAGCAATGTGGTTTAAAAAATGAATATTTAATAATTTAATTAATATTAATTTATGAATAATCATTAGTATATTTTTTAAAAAAATATATAATGTATAAAACCTATTATGACGGCTTTTATTAATTGTTGTACAAAATTTATTTTTTGAAATTTGAGTTTTAATGTTTTCATGTGTCAACACTTGAGGTATATTAATAGTACAGAATAAAGGAAATTTGTTTTGGAGGAGTGAAAACAATGGCTGTAAGAATACCCGATGAAAAAGATATGATTTTGAAAAAACCTAGTGTAGATGTTATTGATAGAATTAATAAAAGTATTGAAAAAGGTAATAAGCCAGCTAAAAAAATATTCCCACACAAAAATATAAAAAGAATAGTATTTTAGTGGTTAGATTGATATGAAAGAATTAAATGTTGTTAGCATAAGAGAAAAAGAGTATAAAGATATACCAGTTTATAATTGTCGCATAGAACAGGGTCTTGAAGATTATTTCAATAAACACGCGTGGGAAGATGCAAAAATTGAAAATCAAGTAAGTAATACCCACTATCTCATAGAAGATGAGAAAATAGTGGGTTATTTTACTTTGTCACTCAATACTTATAAAATTCAAAAAAATAAGCAAAAAAAATTAAACCTTAAAAGTGTAGAAAAGAGACATGGAATTAATCAAAATAAAGAAAAACATGAAGGTGTATATATAGTAGTATATTTAAATTTTTTCGGTATTGATGATAATTTTAAAGGTAAAAAAATTGATAGTGAAAATTTAGATGCAAAGTATAGTGATTTACTCTTTTTTTTATTATTTACAAAATTACAATCCATCTTTGAAACATTGCCATTTTCAATGATTGTTCTGCAAGCTTTTGAAAAAGTTAGTTGGTTTTATGAAAAGTATGATTTTGAATTTATACAGAAATCTCATGATGGTATGAAAATTTATGTATTTCCTTCTAATAGAATAGATAACTATTTGGATATGGAAAATGAGGATAGTCCTTTTTATAATCTTCTTAATTATTTAGACAAAAAACAAATAAATTAATTATTATATAATCGTCTATAGCTTTGGATTATTTGAGGAATAGAATTTTAAAAAGTTAATGGAGATTTTTAATGAAGATTTTAAAATTTGTAATTTGGTTTATTGTATTAGTAGTATCTTTTTTTGTACTGTCTTTCCTAATTGATGTAATAGGAAAGTATATTTTCAACAAATATAGCATTGAGGGCAGGAATAGTTTATCAATATCATTAAGTTTTTTAGGTCTATTTACTACATTTTTAGGGGCATATATTGGTGCTAAACTTTCTGGGAAAAATGCAATTCACACAATGGAAAGACAATTATATATCCAAAAAGTAGATGATTTATTATCTGTTCAAAGTGAAATATTATTTAATATGGAAGTCTTAGGAATTTTTTTAAATGAAGTCTATAATAATTTTGGTTTTAGTACGGGGAAGGTAAAAGAGCAATTAAAAAAAACTAGTTTGACTAGCGGGACGTATGTATATATATTCAATAAACTTTCTCGATCTTTTAGTAGTTCTATTAATATAAACAAAGATACTTATAAAAATTTGAAATTATTAAGAGATATATTAATTGATAATAGCCGAGCATATAAATTATTTGATGAGTTATTATTAGAAGATGTAAGAGATAGAAGTAATATGACTGAGTTTTTTAAATTAAAACAAATTATTAATTTGTTAGACAAATATATATATGTTAAGAATGAAAAATTATATATGAATATTAATATGTTTTCTAAAGGATATTTAATAGAATTGTGTCATTATACTATTAACGTTAACGAATTATTATTAATGAAGCCTTTAGAATACGATGAAAAAATAAAAATTGATTTTAATAAAAAAATAGAAAATATATTTAACAATAACTTTTTATAATGTTTTATATAGTCAAAATAAGCACACGGACAAGTTAGATATCTCATTTCAAGCGTCACTCATTGAGTGGCGTTTTTTATTTTGAATACGTTTTGAATACGTTATTTAAAAATTAATAGCAATCTATAAAAATAAAGTAACTATAAAATACTGATATATCAACGTTTATAAACAGTTAGAAATACATATAAAAAGTACAAACTAAACCATGGGAATTGTTGGTTTGATTGTAGCTGGAACAACAGCTAAGTCTTTAACCGATTCCTACAACAGGAAATTAGATAAAACCAATCAAATTAACTTTATTTCTACAATGATGGCTGCGATGAGTGGATTTTTATTCTTAGCAGCAGATCCTATTAAAGAGGGTGGATTTTTAAGTGCATTTATGGGCACAAAAGGATTATTAACAGCCTTTATTTCAGCCTTTATTACCGTAATTGTTTATAATTTCTTTATTAAAAGAAATATTACAATAAAAATGCCTAAAGAAGTACCACCAAATATTTCCCAGGTATTTAAAGATATCTTCCCGTTGTCAGCGGTTATTATCATTATTTATGCATTAGATTTATTATCAAGAACATTTATTCATACAAATGTAGCGAACGCCGTATTAAAAATCTTTGAACCATTATTTACTGCGGCAGATGGCTGGATTGGTGTCACACTTATCTTCGGTGCTTTCGCATTCTTCTGGTTTGTAGGTATACATGGTCCATCTATTGTTGAACCAGCAATTGCTGCAATTACTTATGCAAATCTTGAAACAAACTTAAATTTGATTCAAGCAGGAGAACATGCAGATAAAATTATTACACCTGGTACACAAATGTTCGTTGCAACTATGGGGGGTACCGGTGCTACATTAGTCGTACCATTTATGTTTATGTGGTTAACTAAATCAAAAAGAAATAAAGCCATTGGTAGAGCATCGGTTGTACCAACATTCTTTGGAGTAAATGAACCAATTTTATTTGGTGCACCACTCGTATTAAATCCAGTATTTTTCATACCATTTATTTTTGCACCAATAGTAAACGTATGGATCTTTAAATTCTTTGTTGATGTACTTAAAATGAATAGTTTTAGCATCTTCTTACCATGGACGACACCAGGGCCTCTTGGTATTGTGATGGGTACAGGCTTTGCTTTTTGGTCATTTGTGTTAGCGATTGTATTAATCGTAGTTGACGTTATGATTTATTATCCATTTTTAAAAGTATATGATGAACAAATTCTTGAAGAAGAACGAGGCAATAAAGAAGTAAATAATGAATTAAAAGAAAAAGTATCAGCAAACTTTGATACGAAAAAAGCAGATGCAATTTTAGCAACTGCTGGTGCAAATGAAGCGATAACAACTGAACCAGCACCTTCCGATGAGGAAGTATCGGCTAAAGAGTCATCAAATTCAATTAACGAACAAACTAACGTTTTAGTCTTATGTGCCGGTGGCGGTACAAGTGGATTACTTGCAAATGCGTTAAACAAGGCTGCTGAAGAATATCAGGTACCTGTAAAAGCGGCAGCTGGTGGTTATGGTGCACATATGGATATTATGAAAGACTATCAATTAATTATTTTAGCGCCTCAAGTTGCTTCTAACTATGAAGATATAAAACAAGATACAGATCGATTAGGTATTAAATTAGCAAAAACTCAAGGTGTTGAATACATTAACTTAACTCGTGATGGCAAAGCAGCATTAGACTTCGTTCAACAACAATTTGAAAAATAATTAGGAGATGAAAGTATAATGAAAAAATTACCAGAAGATTTTATTTTCGGTGGTGCAACAGCAGCTTATCAAGCAGAAGGTGCGACTCAAACAGACGGAAAAGGTCGTGTAGCCTGGGACACTTATCTAGAAGAAAACTATTGGTATACAGCTGAACCTGCAAGTGACTTTTATCATAAATATCCAGTTGATTTAGAATTAAGTGAAAAATTTGGTGTTAATGGTATCCGTATATCTATCGCGTGGTCAAGAATTTTTCCAACAGGTTATGGAGAAGTTAATCAAAAAGGTGTAGAATTCTATCACAATTTATTTAAAGAGTGTCATAAACGACACGTTGAACCGTTTGTTACATTACATCATTTTGATACTCCAGAAACACTTCACAGTGATGGAGATTTCTTAAACCGTAAAACGATTGATTATTTTGTAGACTATGCAAAATTCTGCTTTGAAGAATTTACTGAAGTCAACTATTGGACTACTTTTAATGAAATTGGTCCTATTGGTGATGGCCAGTATTTAGTCGGTAAATTCCCACCAGGAATTAAATATGATTTTGCAAAAGTATTCCAATCTCATCATAATATGATGGTCGCACATGCAAAAGCAGTTAAATTATTTAAAGATAATGGATATAATGGGGAAATTGGAGTAGTTCATGCATTACCAACTAAGTATCCATATGATCCTTCAAATCCGGAAGATGTAAGAGCAGCAGAACTTGAAGATATTATTCATAATAAATTTATCTTAGATGCAACATATTTAGGAAAATATTCTCGTGAAACTATGGAAGGTGTACAACATATTCTTTCTGTCAATGGCGGTAAATTAGATATTACCGATGAAGATTATGCTACATTAGATGCTGCAAAAGATTTAAATGACTTCTTAGGTATCAATTACTATATGAGTGATTGGATGAGAGGATATGAAGGAGAATCAGAAATTACACACAATGCTACTGGAGATAAAGGTGGCTCTAAGTATCAACTTAAAGGTGTAGGACAACGTGAATTTGACATAGATGTTCCTCGTACTGATTGGGATTGGATGATTTATCCACAAGGTCTTTATGATCAAATTATGCGTGTTATAAAAGATTATCCTAACTATCACAAAATTTATGTTACTGAAAACGGACTTGGTTATAAAGATGAATTCGACGAAGAACGTAAGACAGTTGATGATGATGCACGTATCGACTATGTTAAAAAACATCTTGAAGTCATTGCTGATGCGATACGTGATGGTGCCAATGTAAAAGGCTATTTCTTATGGTCACTTATGGATGTGTTCTCATGGTCTAATGGTTATGAAAAACGTTACGGTCTATTCTACGTTGATTTTGACACACAAGAACGTTATCCGAAAAAAAGTGCATATTGGTATAAAGCATTAGCTGAATCTAAAGAAATTAAGTAATTTTATAAATTTGACAGGACAGAAATTTTCATTTCTGTCCTGTTTCTTATTTTATTGAGATACTAGTATTAAAAAATAAGGAGTATAATTTTCTCGTACATTCTATAGAGTATTTATCTTTCACGTATTTTATGAAAAATGATGGTAATCATCCACCATTTCTGACACTAAAAAAGAAGTCAATATTGTTAGAACATATAATGGCGTTCTTAATTTAAATGAAAAGGTGAATGAAATTCAAGTTGATCAAAATGGCAAACCAAACAAAATGAGTGAAGATGATAAAAAGTGACTTGGATTAAAAACTATTTATAAAGGTAAACAAATAGAAGATTTAAACATTTATGAAGATAATTAAAATGGTATGCATTTTGACGTTAAAGTATCTAATAGCTCGTCTTGGCCATTAAAATCTTTGTTAGAAGCAAGTCCAAAAATGTATAAAAATTCTTAATATATAGAATCAACGACTCAACATAGCCAACTTCATGAAAATAAAGATGTTGCAAATGAAAACATTAAAGTTTATGAAACAAATAAAAATTAGGAGCATTCATAATACTGACTCTCCTAATTATCTAGACAAGCATGAGCTATAAGTTCAATTAATTTAGTTCGATGAGTATGTCCGTATACATTAGGAAGAATCATGATTTCATCGACTTCAAATTCGTTTTGTAATTGTATTAACTGCTGAGCTACTTCATGTGGTAAGCCACTAATCATTCGACGTTTATTTTTTTCTATTTTTTCTTGATCTCTTTCAGAATAATGGCGTTGCTGTGCTGTTTCAATAGAAGGATATACTTTAGGTTGTTTAAGATAGTTAATACGTATTAACCACAAATTTAATGCATCTACTAATTGCTTAATCATTAATTCATTTTCTGCCGTAACGACAAAAGTAGCTAAAATAATATAGGGTGAATGCGAATGACCATGATACTCTGTAAAACGCGATTTATAATGTTGAATGACATGTGTTAAATTTGCGTGCGATTGACCCATATGAGCAATCACAAAAGGTAAGCCTTTTTTTGCGGCAAGCTCAGCACTTTGTTCACTCATTCCTAAAATAAACATCTCAGGTGAATGCTCTGTGTATGGAGTGGCTTCTAAAGTTTTGAAACGATGTGAATGAATAGTGTCATTCGTAAAGTATTTGTTCAAATCATCTATTTGTTGAGATAGTTTGGGTTTTTGAGTTTTAAATTCATTTAGCGCTTCGTTTACATTTTTGAAGCTAGGAGATCGCCCAATTCCCATATCAATTCGGCCAGGATGTTTGACTTCCATAATTTTAAATTGTTCTGCAACTTTGTAAGCACTATAATGGGGGAGCATCACACCGCCACTTCCAATATGAATAGAGTGTGTATGTTCAAGTAACATAGCCATTACGATTTCAGGAGCGCTTGATACAACAGAAGGAACTTGATGATGTTCTGCTACCCAATAACGTGCATAACCAAGTTTCTCTGATAGTTGAGCAAGTTCAATTGAATGATTTAAAGCTTCTTGTGGTGTATCACCTTCAAAGAGTGGTACATAGTCTAAGATACTTAATTTCAAGTTTAAGACCTCACTTTGCTTGGTATAATAAAGTATTAAGTGTTATCATACTAGACATTATAAAGTGAAAGCAGTTGAATTGCGATAAAATTGTTTGTGATATGACACTGTTTTTGAATACTGAAAGGAGTCTTTTATAATGAATAATGAGCAAGTTTTATTAGCAAAATATCCTGAAGGTATGCCCCAAGATGATACATTTAAATATGAAAATATTGACATAGTTGATCCGAAAGAAAATGAAATTCAAATTGAATCTTTATATATATCTGTCGATCCATATATGCGTGGAAGAATGACTCAAGCTGATTCTTATGTGGAGCCTTTTAAAATTGGCGAACCTATTCAAAGTCACATTGTAGGCAAAATTATTAAATCAAATTCTGAAAAATTTAATGAAGATGACATTATTGTAGGTATGTTACCATGGAAGCGTATTAATACAGTAAATGAAGAGAATGTAAGTAAAATATCTAATACAGATGTACCACTTTATTTATATTTAAGTACGTTAGGTATGACAGGTCAAACAGCTTATCACGGTTTATTAGAGATTGGTCAACCAAAAGAAGGCGACACTGTAGTAGTTTCAGCAGCTTCTGGTGCAGTAGGTGCTGTGGTTGGTCAAATTGCTAAAATCAAAGGTGCTACAGTAGTAGGTATAGCTGGTGGAGATAAAAAAGTGAATTATCTAACAGAAGAATTGGGTTTTGATGCAGGCATTGATTATAAAAAGGATGATTTTGCAGAAGTATTAGCAAAAGCCGTACCGAATGGCGTAGATGTTTATTTTGAAAATGTAGGTGGCACAATAGCCGATGAAGTTATGAAACATCTCAACCGTCATGCACGTATTCCTGTTTGCGGTACGATTTCTAATTATAATAATACTGAACAAGAAAAAGGTCCACGTGTACAAAGCACATTAATTAAACATCAAGCACTGATGCGTGGTTTCTTGGTAGCGGAATTTTCCGATGACTTTGAACATGCAAGTAAAGAACTGGCAACGTGGATACAAGAAGGAAAAATTAAAACAAAAGTATCTATAGAAGAAGGATTTGAATATTTACCAAAAGCGTTCAGAAACTTATTTACAGGTGAAAACTTTGGCAAACAGATCGTTAAAGTGTCAGAGAATGTATAATTTAAAATTCAGTAAAAGGTAGGTATATACTTATGAAAGCTATAGGATTTAAACAACCATTTAAATTAGAAGAAGGAAATGTATTTGAACCATTTGAATTAGATATGCCCCAGCCATCTTCTAGAGAGTTGCTTGTTAAAATACAAAGTATAAGTGTAAATCCGGTTGATACAAAACAACGCCTTACTGAAGTTAAAAATTCTCCGAGAATTTTAGGTTTTGATGCAGTAGGGACGGTTCAAAAAACTGGAACAGAGGTTACAATGTTTAAGGAAGGCGATATTGTATTTTATTCTGGTGCGCCTAATCAACATGGTTCAAATCAGGAATATCAACTTATTGATGAACGATTAGTCGCAAAAGCACCTAAAAATCTTTCGGCAGAACAAGCTGCTAGTCTTCCGTTAACTGGTATTACAGCGTCAGAAACTTTATTTGATGTGTTTAAAATTTCAGAGAATCCAAATCAAAATAAAGGGAAAACATTACTTATTATCAATGGCGCAGGTGGTGTTGGAAGCATTACGACTCAAATTGCTAAGGCATATGGTCTAAAAGTCATTACAACTGCGTCACGTCAAGAAACAATCGATTGGTCAAAAAAGATGGGGGCAGATATCGTACTCAATCATAAAGAAGATTTAAAATCTCAATTAGAACAACAGCACATTGAAGCGGTAGATTTCGTATTTTGCACGTTTGATACAGACATGTATTATGAAACAATGATAGATATAGTGAAACCAAGAGGACATGTTGCTACGATTGTAGCTTTTAAAGGATCACAAGATTTAAATTTATTAAAAACAAAAAGTGTTTCCTTTACACATGAATTTATGTTTACAAGACCTATTTTTCAAACAGAAGACATGATTAAACATCATTATTATTTAGAGGATATTGCTAAAAAAATTGAGAATGGTACGTATCAAAATACAACGACAAAAGTCATCAATGGCTTAACAGCAGAACATTTATATGAAGCACATCAAATATTAGAATCCAATTCCATGATAGGAAAACTTGTTATAAATGTAGAAGAATAGAGAATGATTTAACACCTCTTAGTGTCTATAAATAAGACATTAAGAGGCGTTTTTATTATTTTATAATATATCAATTTGATTAATTATAAAAATTCCAATATATCGTTAGATATAACATGAATAGGGTATAGAATTTCTAACTATCAGAAAGGAGAATAATATAATGCGAAAAAAATCTATAAGCATTGTATTTTGGATTGCATTAGCTATCTGTACATTATTTGTAGTGTATGGAGCGATATTACCTAAGCAATTAGAAGCAATCACGCAAAATATTACATCGTTTATTGCAGTTAATTTTTCTTGGTATTATCTTTTACTAGTTTTAATTATATTTTTTATTTGCGTATACTTATTATTTTCAAGATATGCATCCATTACGTTAGGTGTGGAAGGAGAAGAGCCAGAATTTTCATTACTTTCTTGGTTTGCTATGTTGTTCAGTGCAGGAATGGGAATAGGATTAGTGTTTTGGACTACAGCTGAGCCAGTTAGTCATGCCTATAAAGCAACGCCTATACATAAAATTGGTACACAAGCAGCAATTAATGATGCGTTCCAGTTTGCTTTCTTCCATTGGGGAATTCATGCGTGGGCAGTGTATAGCATTGTTGCATTAGTTTTTGCTTATTTTAATTTTCATAAAGGGTATCCAGGTTTAGTAAGCGCAACGCTTGTTCCAATTTTTGGAGAAAAAAGAATGAGAGGACCAATCGGAAGTGCTATAGATGTTTTAGCTGTTATTGCAACGGTTACAGGTGTAGCAGCTACCTTAGGTTTTGGTGCTTTACAAATTAATGAAGGTCTTCACTACTTGTTTAAAGTACCGAGTCATTTCGGCACACAAGTCATCATTATTATTATTGCAACTATTTTATTTAGTTGGTCTGCATGGTCCGGAATTGATAAGGGAATAAAAACTTTAAGTAATATTAATATGATTTTAGCTTTTATTGTATTAATAGGATTATTTCTAGTAGGACCTACTTTATATATTTTAAATATATTTACTAACGGATTAGGAAATTATATTTTTAATTTCTTTAGTATGAGTTTGCGTATTCCAATGGATGGTGGCGCAAAATTTCAATGGGTACAAAATTGGACTATATTTTACTGGGCATGGTGGGTGTCTTGGGCACCATTTGTAGGAATATTCATTGCACGTGTATCACGTGGTAGAACAATTAAAGAATTTATTTTAGGAGTGTTATTTGCTCCAGCTCTTGTATCTTTCTTTTTCTTTGCAGTGTTCGGAGGAGCAGCAGTGTATCTTCAGCATAGTGGAATTGCTAATATTGCTAAAGAAGCAGCAGAAACTGCAACATTTGCCACTTTAGAGCATTTTCCATTGGGATTTGTATTAAGTATTGTTACTTTAATCGTTGTTATGATTTTCTTTGTAACTTCTGCAGATTCGGCTACTTATGTACTTGGAATGTTAAGTAGTAAAGGAGATATTAATCCTAACTCTTTCGTTAAAGTAAGTTGGGGTATTATTATGGCCTTATTTGCGATGATAATGATTTACACCGGAGGAACACAAGCAATTCAGAACTTATTAATTATTGCAGCACTCCCATTTTCCGTAGTTATTATTCTTATGATATGGTCTTTATTTAAAACGTTGAGTTCAGATCATCCGCGGGTATCAAAGAAAGATGTTTTAATGAAAAAAGATAATTTAAAATACAAAAAAACGAATAATATAAAAAAACGAAAATAATTATGAAAAATAGGTTTTTATTGTGTTAAATTTGGGAATATTTAATCTAGAAGGTAAACTTTAATAAATTTAAAAAATTAAATAAAAAATTTTAATGTTAACGTTTTAAAAATTTTTTAAAGGGTACTTAAATTTTATAATTAAATAATTTCAACAATGACTAAGGAGGTGTGTTTAGAGGTGCATAGATTTAAAAACTTTATCCTTGGCCTATTAATAGTTGCGATTGTTGGTTTCTTATTGTTTATGTACATAGATGATAGTCGTATTAAGCGTTATCAAGACTATTTCTTACAATTCAATTGGTTCCAACCACTATTAATTGGTTTATCTGCTTTACTCGTATTAATTGGTATTATATTGGTATTTAGCATCTTTAAACCAACATATAGAAAACCAGGTCTTTATAAAGATTATAATGATGGACATATTTATGTATCACGTAAAGCAGTCGAAAAGTCTGCATACGATACATTAACTAAATACGATGAAATCAGACAACCAAACGTGGTTACTAAACTTTACAATAAGAAAAACAATTCTTACATTGATATTAAAGCTGATTTCTTAGTACCTAATGATGTGCAAGTAAAATCATTAACTGAAAGCATTAGATCTGACATTAAACATAATGTTGAGCATTTTACTGAAATGCCTGTTAGAAAATTAGAAATTAATGTTAGAGATCAAAAATCTGCCGGACAACGCGTACTATAAGGGAGGGATAACATGGCTGATAATAATCAAAATAGTCAAGATTCTACTCAACAAATTATCGACTTCCTAAAGTCGTATAAATGGCGAATTATAGGTTTCTTTGCATTCTTAATTATTGCAATCTTATTCCTGACTTTAGGGTTCTGGAAAACAATTTTAATTATTGTTTTATGTTTAATCGGAATTGGCGTTGGGTATATGAAAGACCGTACGCAAGATTTCATGAACTTCTTAAATCGATGGAGTTAACATTCATTATTTAAGAATTCATATAAATTAAAAAATTAAGTATTAAAAATTAAATTTTATTTAAAAAGGAGAATTCACATGGCTGTAGATAATAACAAAGCTAAACAAGCGTATAATAACCAAACTGGAGTAAATGAAAAAGAAAGAGAAGAACGTCAAGAACAAGCACAACAATACAGAGAAGAACGTCAAAATAATCAACAACATTTTGAAAATAAATTAACGTTCTCTGATGAAGTTATCGAAAAAATTGCTGGTATCGCTGCTCGTGAAGTAAGAGGTATCTTAGATATGAAAGGCGGATTCACTGACAGTATTTCTAGTGCATTCTCAAGCGGTAACAACGTAACACAAGGCGTTTCTGTTGAAGTTGGTGAAAAACAAGCGGCTGTAGACTTAAAAGTAATCTTAGAATACGGCGAATCAGCTCCAAAAATCTTCCGTAAAGTAACTGACTTAGTTAAAGAACAAGTTAAATACATTACTGGTTTAGATGTTGTTGAAGTTAACATGCAAGTTGATGACGTAATGACTAAAAAAGAATGGGCACAAAAAAACCAAAAAAATAACAACAACAATAACAATAATAACAACAATAATAATTTCGAAAGATCAGATTTACAATAAGCTTATTGAAAAAAGACCTTGGAATGTTCCAAGGTCTTTTTATGGTTAATATCATTTTTTAACAAGAGACGGAATAACATTCAATTTGAATGTTATTCCGCTTCTTAATTTTAATGTAGTGGATTATTAACTTTAATATAAGTGTAATGATGTGCTTCATCTTCTAAACGCATAGTGGTTACACACTTATAATCAATTGTTGCAGCAAATAAAGTATGAGTAATCTTTTGCATACGTCCTGTATCAACATCAGTCAACTTAGCTAATATATCTTGAATAATATGACTGATATAATGCCACATTATTTTTTCAAAATTCGTATTTTCTACTTTTTCAGTAATTGTTAATATTAATTCAGCTAGATGATTTTGAACAGTTGAATAGAATACTTTATTAAAAACAGATGCAGTAGATTGAGTAAGAATTCTAGATTTCTTATGGAAATGTGATGTTTTATACCCCATTTGGTTTAATTGAGTTTCATCAATACGTAATCCTTCGAAATCTCGAATATAGATTTTACTTAAACTACCATCTTGATTAAATGTAGCAATAGAATTTTGTAAATGTGCCTCTAGTGCGATTCCATATTTTACATATAGTGGAATAACTAGTCCTAATAATTGAGTCGCATAATCTTGAATCCATGCATAAGCTGCTTTTTCAAATGTCTTAAATTGATGTGTATGTTGATATCGTTTTATTAAGCTTTCAATTGGCGGTTCAGTATTGTTTGGATAATAAGCAACCAGACTAGAAGGTATGACAGGTATTGTATCTTCTTCGATTAATGTATAAATATTTTCTCTAAATAATGTTCCCAGTTGTTCACTACGTTCAGTTTGGATTGTTGAATGATCTTTAGAATTATAAAAATGAATGCCAGCAATTTCATCTAATGTTTCTATGCGATAAGGTTGAAAATCAGGGTCGTTTTTTAAAATATCATTCACAATTTTAGTAACTAAAGGTCCATTATGCGTTGTTTGTTCAGAAAGCGTCCGTATTTCTCCAGTAATATGAACATTTGTAGAAAGTTTAATATGCGGGAATAGTTTAGGATATTTTGGCATTAATGTTCTGAATGATAAGCCAGCATAATAAGGTAAGGTCATATCAATAGGAATAATAAGTTGTTCATCTAGTTCTTGTTGATATTGACTAAGTAAAATATGTTCGAATTGCCAAGGATGGACAACCATTAAATGATAATCTTCAATTCTTATATCATTATATTTATTTAAAAGGTGAGTAAATAATTTATGAAAAGATTGTTGAAGCATATCATTATAGGTTGAAGATAAGGATTGAACATTTGCTATACTATTATGTATGAATACACATTTTAACTGGATTTCTTGACCGTATTCTGAACTATAATGAATATTCTCTTTAGCACTCATCCCTTTACGAAGCTTTGCGCCTGGATGAAGGGGATGACCTTCTATAACTGATTGTTCCGAACGTAAATAACTATCGTCACTTTTTGCAATCAATTCCCATAAGGACTCGTAGTTTGAATGCATATGTTTAGCTTGATAACTTAGTGCCAGAATCATATTAGCAGCACTATTATTTAAATCTTCTCTAAACTGTTCACTAGCAGCGTTATCAAGTTTTGGCGCTTCAGCTAAAATTAAATCTAGAATATCATTTGGATGTTGGATTCTTTCATATTCATGATTATGATGTTTTAAGATATAAAAAGGACCTTCCACATCTACCCGGTCGAAGGCATATCTCCCTTTTATTTGACTGTAAATATCGATATTTGATTTTGGAAAATGAATACATAATACGTCTTTATCTTTAGAAAACATAGATACGGTTAATTTGGTAGGTCTAATAATCTGACTATTATCTTTAGCGTGTATTAAGTTTTCACGATATAAAGATGTAATAAGACGTTGAGAAATTTTATCTCTACCTATTAAAATATATTGTTTAAAATGATTGATTAAATCAGGATAAAATTCATTTAAATATGTATAAACATCATATTCTTCATTAGTAAGTTGTAAGTTATGATTATTAATGGTTGTATTTTTATTCATATAACACCTCATCCACATTCTACAAAATTATAAATAGTTTGTATAATATCTAACTCTAAAATTAAACCTTTTTAAAAGATAGTTTAAATTTAAGACACAATATTTTAATAAATTCTAAGTTCATGTCATTGCTAGTAACCTTAATTAAATTTATAATTATTAAACTAGTTAAACTTAATTATGAAAACGAATGATAAGGCGGAGGATTTAAAAATGTTAAACGAGTGGAAGCATGCAGATCGAAATATGCAATATAGAGTAGTAAATGCTCTAATAAAGGAAAATATATGGACTCATTCAACTACCATTTTTAAAGAAAATCATTATATAACGATTGAGTTTGAACAAGTGCTTCTAAACGTTCATTATAAATACGAAAGTGCATTATCTCGATATGAATTTGATGGGCCGATAATATATATGAATCATCAACATAAAGAATCAGTGGATAGTCTAGAAAACCTATTAGACATACTAGTAACAGACTTTCATATTGATATCCCATTCCATTTAAAAAGTGAACTTATTCATAGCAGAGATAGTTTCATTGAAGTATATAAAGAATTTGATACACGTCATGAGTATCTTCAAAGACATGATAAATATATAAATGACTCAGAACGTTTAAATTTTTTTACTTGGCTAGAAAAGTTGAAAAAAAATAATGATATAGATGACGTACTATATTCTGAAAGCTTAATATTTGAAGGTCATCCTACACATCCACTTACTAAAACAAAATTACCTTTATCAATGGAAGAAGTGAGAACCTATTCGCCAGAATTTGAAAAGATTATTAATTTGAAAGTGATGCTAATACATAATGAGTATGTAAATGTTACAACCATTCTTGATCATTCTCAGTTCATTTTAAATGAGGTTATTCCTGAATATCTTGATGAATTACATACATTCATGAATGATAGAGAACGTTTGCTTAAAGACTATAAAGTCATTTTAGTTCACCCATGGCAATATGAACATACTATTCGTAATAAATTTAAGGAGTGGCTACAAAATCACATTTTGATATCTACTCCATTTCATGTTCCATCTAAAGCAACATCTTCTTTTAGAACAATGTCGCTAATCAATCATCCTTATCATGTGAAATTACCAGTCAATGTTCAAGCTACTAGTGCAGTTAGGACAGTATCTCCAGAAACAACAATTGATGGACCCAAATTAAGTCAAGCATTACATCGTGAATTAAATCAGTATACACAATTAGATGTTGTACTTGAGCCCTATGGTTTATTTGCTAAAACAGATAGTGACGATGCTAGACAACTTGCTTGTATTATTCGTGAAAAGCCTTTTATAAAGAACGATGGTATTTTATTAGTTACAGGTGCATTAGTAAATAAAAATGTAGTAGATAATGAAATCACAGTAGATAGTTACCTTAAATGGATGAATGATGATATCAATCAACATACCATTCATCAGTTTATGCGAAATTATACTCGTCAGCTGGTAACACCTTTATTAGCTTTAATACAAGATTATGGTATAGCTTTAGAAGCACATATGCAAAATACACTAGTGCATTTAGGACCAAAGTATCAAATACAATTTATAGTGCGAGATCTCGGTGGCTCTCGAATAGATATTAAAACCCTAAGTCAAAGATTAAAGCATATAGAAGTGGAAAATAAAAGTTTACTTGCAGACTCAATTGAAGAAGTCATTATGAAATTTCAACACGCAGTCGTTCAAAATCAACTAGCAGAATTAATTTTTCATTTTAAAAAGTATGAATTTATAAAAGAAGAAGAACTTTTTAATATAATTCAAGAAGAAATAGAAGTAGCAATTAATGATACTAAGCCTCATGCAGATACATTAAGAAAAGTTTTATTTGGACCTACAATTACAGTAAAAGCATTGTTGAAAATGAGAATGAAAAAGAAAGTGAAAAAATATCTGAATATTAGTTTAGATAATCCAATAAAAAGAGAGGTGAATTAAGTGTCTCGTATTGTAATCAATTTATCAAAGATTGAATATAATGCACATGTATTAAAAATGTTGTTTGACAGCAAAAACATAGCCATGATACCTGTGATAAAAAGTATTGCTGGAGATGAACATATCATTAAACGATTAATGAAAGTAGGATTTAACTACTTTGCAGAATCTCGACTAGAAAATATTCCTCAGCAATTTACAAAAGATTGTCAATTTTTACTTTTGAGATCTCCTTTAAAGCATCAGTATGAAGATTTGATTAAAAAGAGTTACGTAAGTATTCAAACAGAAATGGCAACAATACATCAGTTAAATCATATTGCAAATGAAATGAGTAATCAACATCAAGTTATATTGATGGTCGATTGGAAAGATCAACGTGAAGGTGTATTACCTTATGATATAGTTGAATATATTCATGAAATAAAACTAATGAATAATATAAAACTTTTAGGTCTTGCATTTAATTTCATGTGTTTTAAGTCTAAAGCTCCAACATTAAATGATATCGACGAAATAAATCAATTTGTTCATCATGTACAATACGAAACAGGAGTATCATTTGAAGTTATTTCTGGAGGTAACTCAAGTATGCTTCCATTATTAAAACAATATGATTTAGGATGTATTAATGAGTTGAGAATAGGAGAAACATTATTTCGTGGTGTGGATACAACTACTAATCAAAATATACCCGAGTTATTTCAAAATGCAATATTACTTGAAGCGGAAATTATTGAAATTAAACCTAGGTATACGAAGACAAAAGAAAGTTACTTACAAGCTATTGTAGATGTGGGATATATTGATACTGTGATTGAAAAAATAAAACCACTCAATCATCGAATAGAAATTATGGGTGCTTCAAGTGATCATTTAATGATAGATTTAAAAGAAGAAATTAACTATAAAGTAGGAGATTGCATACCATTTTCATTAGAATACGAAGCGCTATCACAACTAATGTATCATCAGAGAATGGAAAAATATTATAGTGAAGAACATACTATTTCTCAACGTATTAACAATTTGAATCAATCAAAATATATCAACAACAAATAACGCATTATATAGAATCTGAGACATCAATAGTGTCTCAGATTTCTTTATGCGTTGGCGTTGGCAGTCAACGTTTTCGTGATGGGCCAACGAATTCAAAATAAATTCTGTGCCAATCTTTATTTTTATATTTTATTGACAATGATAATCGTTATCAATAAAATGAAGATATACCTCAATACATATTAAGGAGTGTCATCATGAAAAGAACAACAATTTTTGGAATTATTTCAATATTACTGATTTTAGTATTAACAACTGCATGTGGAAAGGTAAGTAACAATGGTTCAAATTCATCTAATCAAATTTCGTCATCTAAAGATATTATTGAGATTAAACATGATTTAGGAACAACTAAAGTACCTAAAGATGCTAAGAGAGTAGTAGCTTTAGAATTTTCATTTGTTGATGCATTAGTAGCTTTGGATGTTAAGCCTGTAGGAATAGCAGACGATAATAAAAAGAATAGAATAATTAAACCGTTAAGAGATAAAATTGGAAATTATACATCTGTTGGTACGCGTAAACAACCAAATTTAGAAGAAATAAGTAAATTAAAACCTGATTTAATTATTGCTGACAGTAATCGACATAAAGGAATTTATAAGGAATTAAGTAAAATTGCTCCAACAATAGAATTAAAAAGCTTCGACGGCGACTATAATGAAAATATCGGAGCGTTTAAAGTTATAGCTAAATCTCTTAATAAAGAGAAACAGGGTAAAAAACGTTTAGACGAACATAAGAAAAAAATAGCTCAATATAAACAAGAGATTCAATTTGATAAAAATGAAAAAGTACTTCCAGCTGTAGCGTCTAAGTCTGGGTTACTAGCGCATCCAAGTGAATCTTATGTGGGACAGTTATTAGGTGAATTAGGTTTTAAAGAAGCATTAAATAAAGATGTGACGAAAGGATTAAGTAAATATTTACAAGGACCTTATTTACAACTCAATTCAGAAACATTATCTGAAATCAATCCAGAACGCATGTTTATTATGACAAATGGTGCAAGTTCTAATGAACCTTCTTATCAAGAATTGAAAAAAGATCCTATTTGGAACAAACTTGATGCAGTTAAAAATCATAAAATAGATGTGGTTGATCGTGATACATGGGCCCGCGCACGTGGTTTAATCTCTTCAGAAGAAATGGCTAAAGAAATCGTAGAAATCTCAAAAAAAGATAGAAATAAATAGGATGGATTGACAATGACTATACAAAAAAGTAATCGTCTTTCTGCTAATAAAAGATCAATCAAGAAGCGTATGACACTCACCTTTTCAGTGAGTGTTTGCCTTCTTGTTATTTTTGTTTATCTTAATTTAGCCACTGGAACTTTAAATATTCAAACTAAAGATATGTATCATTACTTTTTTACTTCAATTGAAAACAAGCAGACGTTTATCATTCAAAGTGTTAGAATGCCAAGGATGATTGTTGCCATACTTGTGGGAGGTGCCTTAGCTCTGGCTGGTTTACTCATGCAATCTATAACTAGAAATCCATTAGCATCTCCGCAAATATTTGGGGTAAATGCGGGTGCTTCATTTATTATCGTATTAGTGACAGTATTAATGCCTACGATGGGAAACTATGCAACCTATTTAGCGTTTATTGGGGCATTTATTGGTGGGTTAACTGTGTATTTATTATCTGGTTCTACGAAAAAAATAACACCAGTGAAATTAGCTTTAGCAGGAATGGCAGTACATTTGTTTTTTAGTAGTCTTACACAAGGTATTATTTTACTTAATGAAGATTCTAATTCTACTGTTATGTTTTGGTTAGTTGGCTCTTTAAATGGAATGAAATGGAAAGATGTAATGATAATTTGTCCTTGGATTCTTATGGGACTTATCATACTAATTGCATTTGCAAGACAACTTACAATAATGGAATTAGGTGATACACTAGCCAAAAGTTTAGGTCAAAAAACTGAAGTGATAAGAATCATTATCGGATTACTTGTTATTATATTTGCTGGGACATCTGTCTCTATTGTAGGACCTATTGGATTTATAGGATTAATCGTGCCACATATAGTAAAACGTTATGCACCGCATAATTACTTCATTTTAATTCCGTTAACATTTATAGTTGGCGCAAATTTATTGTTATTATCTGATACATTGAGTCGTTTAATTACATATCCCTATGAATCACCAGTTGGAATTGTTACTTCATTTATAGGAGCATTTTATTTCTTATTTATTACTTTAAGGAGAGTGAAACGAATATGACACACCACTCATTAGCTATTCGTTATGCACTTGTCGTTACGATATTAATCATAAGTATATTTATTAGCTTATGCGTCGGCGCAACAATGTATAATCCCGTTAAAGTAATAAATAGTTTATTGATACAAGATGATTTTATTCTAAATGAATATCGTATACCTAGAACACTTTTAGGATTAATAGTAGGAAGTAGTTTAGCTATTTCAGGAACAATCATACAAGGGGTAGTAAAAAATCCTCTCGCTTCTCCAGATGTTATTGGAATGACTAAAGGTGCAAGTTTAGCAGCGATTATAATTATTATGGTTTTTCCCAATGCTCCTTTAATCATTTTACCTATGGGTTCATTTGTTGGTGCATTAATAATCAGTTTAATTTTATCTTTTTTAATATCTCAATTTAATATTAAAGGATCTACCTTGGCATTAGTTGGCTTAGCAATTGGTGCTATATGTACAGCAATTGTACAATTTTTACTAATACGAAATCCCATGGATGCAAATAATGCGCTTATATGGTTAACAGGTAGTCTTTATGGTCATACGATAGAAAATGTATATTCAATTTTACCTTGGTTTATTATTACGATTCCAATCGTCATTGCTTTAAGTCATCAACTCGATATCTTAAACCTAGGAGATTCAATAGCGATAGCATTAGGTACACGAATAAAACGTATTAAAATGATACTGTTGATTTTATCAGTGATGTTAGCAGGATCATCTATTTCAATAGTTGGAGGAATCAGTTTTCTTGGATTGATTGCGCCACACATAGCTCGAAAAATCGTCGGATATCGTCATGTTCACGTCGTAATGATGTCTGGTTTAATTGGAGCAATCCTCATTTTATTTAGTGATGGATTAGCAAGAGGTATTCATCCGCCACTTGATATACCAGTAGGCGTAGTTATTGCCATTGTTGGTGTTCCATACTTTTTATTGTTACTTAGAAGAATTTAAATGTTAAAAGAGTGAGATCGTATTCACAGTGAATGCTATCTCACATTTTTTGTGGAATTTTAAACTTTTGTATATTGCAAGTTATTTGAAAATAAGATATAGTAAAGTACATATTGTTTATAAAAATACATATAAAGTTATATTTATATAATTAATAGACGTTAATTTCGATGAAAATACAAAATAAATGAATAAATACAATTACCTATACAAATAGAGAGAAGGGTGAATATTGGAGAATTATAACAAACAGGAAAAAATAAAAGGAAGAATAAAATTTATATCGATGTCAATCATTGGTATTATTTTATTTTTAATACCTATTCCAAATGTACAAGATGGGGAGAAACAAACAACATTACCAGTGGCATTTTTGGCAAATTGGTTAAAAGATTTATTAGGACCTGCAATGTCAATTCTCATTATTACAATCATTACGTTATCGACTATTTTGACTATTTTATTTTCAACAATTTTAAAGGATAAAGTAAAACCAGGTGGTCTTATCGCGAATGCATTTCAAGTAGGCCCAGTGTGGATGATATTAAGAGTACTTGCAGTTGTATTTGCTTGGATGACTTATTTTAAAATTGGAAGTAAAGTGATCTATTCAGAAGATACGGGCGGATTAGTATTTAATGACTTATTACCTACATTAGTAGCAGTATTCCTTTTTGCTGCCTTATTTTTACCTTTATTAATGGAATACGGTTTATTAGAATTTTTAGGACCATTGTTTAGACCAATCATGAGACCATTATTTACTTTACCAGGACGATCAGCAGTTGATAATTTAGCCTCATTTATAGGAGATGGAACAGTAGGCGTGCTTATTACAAGTCGTCAATATGAAAAAGGTATTTATTCAAAAAGAGAATCAATAGTAATTTCTACAACTTTTAGTGTTGTATCGATCACATTTGCTATTGTTATTGCTCAAACTATTGGATTACAACAAAAGTTTTTTGTATTTTATTTAACAGTAATTGTTTCTTGCTTAGTTGCAGCGATGATCATGCCAAGAATATGGCCACTAAATCAAATTCCGGATGATTTTACGAAAGAAGTATCTGAAAGTACACGACTTGAAAAACTTCCAGAAGGAAAAACTGCATTAGCTCACGGTTTTGATGAAGCTACAATTGTAGGGCTAAAAGCACCAGGAGTTAAAGAATTTTTTAAAACGGGAATTAAAACGGTGATTGATATGTGGTTTGTTATTTTACCAGTAGTTATGAGTATAGGGACTATTGCTACGATAATAGCAAATTATACACCAGTATTTGAAATCATAGGAAAGCCATTTATTCCTATATTACAATTACTTCAAATTCCTGAAGCTGCAAAAGCATCCGAAACTTTACTTATTGGTTTTGCAGATATGTTTTTACCTTCTATCTTAATAGCGACGGTGCACAGTGAATTGACACGATTTGTGATTGGTGCTTTAAGTATATCTCAATTAATTTATCTATCTGAAGTGGGCGGTGTGATTTTAGGTTCTAAAATTCCAGTCAGTCTCGGAAAGTTATTTATGATATTTTTAATTAGAACTGCAATCACATTACCAATTATTGCTTTAATGGCACATTTATTACTATAAAAAAGAAGCAGGGTAAGGATTGATGAATGCAATTCCAATTCCTTCCTGCTTCTTTTTCTATTCTAAAGTTGATAGTACGTTTGCTTTTACAATTTCACTTGTTACTACTGGTGAATCTTCTGTTGAAGATTTTCCAGTATTTTTATGTGCTTCTTTAAACGCATCACTTTGGGTCCAAGCTTTGAAGTTTTCTTCATTGTCCCACCATGTATTAACATACATATCTTCAGTATCATTAGTATTGTCAATTTGCCAAACTTCAATTTTTCTGAAACCGTCTAGTTGTTCAATCTTACCACCTTTAGTGAAACGTGGTGCCATTTTTTCAGCAAATCCTTTTTTTACAGTAATACGATTTGTAACAACAAACATAGTCAGACCTCCTTGCTTATTTATTTTAATAATATACAAATTCAAAGATATATCAAATAAAACACATGTAATAAATAAGAAAAATAAACGTTTAAAGAAAGGTATCTATATACCGAAAATATGTTCGTATTTTAAGACTATTTATGTTAATATATTTTTAATAAAGGAGAAGATAAATGACAGGAAAAACGCATGTAGCTGCTGGTTTGCTTGTAGGAGCAATAACAGTTGACCATTATCATACAGATCTATTTTCTACTGTAACAGTAATTTGTTTAGCAATAGCAGGAAGTTTACTTCCAGATATTTGTCATACACGAAGTAAGATTGGAAGACAATTTAAAATTCTTAGTTTGCTCGTTAGTACTATCTTTGGGCATCGAACATTTACGCATTCATTGTTATTCTTAGGTATGATAGGTTTTTTACTTATTTTAATTCAAACTCCGACTTATTATTTAGTTACTATTATCGGTGCAATGGCTTCTCATGTTATACTAGATATGTTGACACCTAGAGGGGTAAAGTTACTTTATCCAATACCTTTAGCGATTAAGTTTCCTTTTACTTTCAAAACTGGTGGTTTTTTAGATGCATCCTTATCAACAGCTTTTAGTATTGGAGCAATATACATAATATTTCAAGAGTTTATAAATGAAATTTTGAAATATGTGAGCCATTCATTGTCCGGATGATATCAATGAATATGATGGATCATCTTTCTTGTCTTAATATCAAATTTATAATTAATATGATAAATATATTTGAATGACGCGAACTATCTATAAGGAGAGTTATAAATGCTAGATCAAAGTAAATTAGAAAAATACAATCAAGAACATTTAATTGAATATGAGAAAATGATGAGTAGTAATGAAAAAGAGCAATTAGATGAAAAAGTGAACTCATTAGATTTAGAATTTATTCAAGAACTTTATCAAAGTTTATATGTTAATCGTAAAACAATTACAGATGTTACTGCAGTTTCTGAAGTTGATTATAAAATTAAGGAAGCATTCACTGAACAAGATCGTGAATATTATGAACATAAAGGAATAGAAGCAATAAGAAATGGAGAATTTGCTGTTGTTCTTATGGCTGGTGGTCAAGGCACACGTTTAGGTTATAAGGGACCTAAAGGTTCTTTTGAAATTGAAGGTGTAAGCTTATTTGAACTTCAAGCAAGACAACTATTGCATCTAAAAAATGAAACAGGACATTGTATTAATTGGTATATTATGACTAGTGATATTAATCATGAGGAAACATTACGTTACTTTGAAAACCATGATTATTTTGGTTATAACCCAGAACGTATTCACTTTTTTAAACAAGACAACATTGTGGCTCTAAGTGAAAATGGTAGACTGATTTTTAATGAAAAAGGCTATATTATGGAAACACCTAATGGTAATGGTGGGATATTTAAATCGCTAGAGCATAAAGGTTATTTAGATAAAATGGAGAAAGATGGCGTAAAGTTCATTTTCTTAAATAATATTGACAATGTGTTAGTAAAAGTTCTTGATCCAGTATTTGTAGGATTTACAGTAGTAAATGATAAAGATATCACATCTAAATCTATTCAACCTAAAAAGGGTGAAAGTGTTGGACGATTAGTTAGTAAAGATAATAAAGATACTGTACTTGAATATTCAGAACTTGATGAAAATGTAGCGAATACATTTGATAATGCAAATATTGGCATTCACGCATTTAAGTTATCATTTATAAATCAAGCGGTAAATAATGATTTACCATATCATTTAGCCATTAAAAAATTGAAACAACTGGATGATGACTTTGGTTTGATTGAAAAAACATCTTTAAAATTTGAACTATTTTATTTTGATATTTTCCGATATGCGAATAGTTTTATTACATTACAAGTTCCAAGAAAAGAAGAATTTTCACCCTTGAAAAATAAAGAGGGAAAAGACAGTGTAGAAACTGCAACTGATGATTTAAAACGAATGAATGTAATTTAAAGGATGGTGGAATACGATGTCTAAATCATCTCAGCATACAAAAGATAATGTAATTGAATCATTTAAAGACATCATTCCACTATCTTTTGGCGAGGAAATTGGTAATGCAACCTCACATGGTGTTGCTGCACTAATGACTTTATTTTTACTGCCTTATGCAGCAGTACATAGTTATAATGAGTATGGAACACTAAGTTCTATTAGTGTCTCTATCTTTGTTATTAGTATTTTCATGATGTTTATTTCCTCTACTGTATATCATTCAATGAAAAATAATACATCGCATAAGTATATATTAAGAATTATTGACCACAGTATGATATATGTAGCAATTTCTGGAACGTATACACCAGTCTTACTAACAGTTGTTGGAGGTTGGTTAGGATGGCTGGTCTTTTTGTTATTATGGGGAACAACAATATGGGGTATTCTATATAAGTCAATTTCAACTCATGTAAATTCCAAATTAAGCTTAATTGTTTACTTAGTTATGGGATGGGTTGGTATTATATTTTTACCTGTGATTATTATTAGAACATCTTGGTTATTTATTTTATTTATCGTATTAGGTGGTCTTTCTTATACTATTGGAGCATGGTTTTATGCACAAAAAAACCGTCCATATTTTCATATGATATGGCATATTTTTATCGTTATTGCATCACTCTTTCATTTTATAGGAATCGTATATTTTATGTAGACCTAGTTGAAAGGTTATATCATTGAGAATAACTTAGTTTATTAAGTGCTTATTTAGAAACAGGACTATGAATTCAAAAAGAATTCTATCCTGTTTTTTCTTTTTTTAATAATACATTAAAATTGTTTATGAATATAATTAAGGATATTCTATATTATGAACTTTTTAAATATATAGGAGGGCAAAGATGAAATTAAAATCAATAGGTATTGTAGTGACTTTGGTTTTAACAATGTTTATGGCAGCAATTGAAAGTTCAATTATTTCACTAGCATTGCCTACCATTCGTAAAGATTTGAATGCTGGTACAGCAGTGCCATTAGTCTTTACCGTTTATTTTATAGCACTTGTAGTAGCAAATCCTATTGTGGGTGAACTTCTCACAAGATTTAAGATTCTATATATAGCTGTAGTCGGCATACTATTATTTGGTATTGGAAGTTTTATGTCAGGCATGAGTGAGACGTTTATAATGTTAATTATTTCAAGAGCCCTCCAGGGACTTGGCGCAGGAGTTATGATGTCTTTGACTCAAATTGTACCAAAACTAGCATTTGAAATTCCGCTTCGTTACAAAATAATGGGCATCGTTGGAAGTGTCTGGGGAATTTCAAGTATTCTTGGACCATTATTAGGTGGTGGAATATTAGAAGTTGCAACATGGCATTGGTTATTTTATATCAACATACCAATTGCATTGATAGCTATTGTTTTAGCTTTTCTTACTTTTCATTTTCCAGAAGAAGCGGAAGTACAACATATACACTTTGATGTAAAAGGATTATCTTTGTTTTATATTTTTATTGGACTTCTTATGTTTAGTTTATTAAATAAAACAGGTGTTACTTTTAATATTATTGCATTAATACTAGCAATAGTTATATTATTCGTTTTATTCAAATATGAAAATAAAACAGATATGCCTTTTTTACCAATAAGTGAATTTAATAAATCAATTTCACTGGTATTTATAACTGATTTACTTATAGCAATATGTCTAATGGGGTATAACTTATATATACCTGTTTATTTACAAGATCATTTAAAATTATCTCCAATACAAAGTGGATTAGTGATATTTCCACTTTCTGTTGCATGGTTAGCTTTAAACTTCAACTTAGCTAAAGTAGAATCAAAATTTTCAAGAAAAAAACTATATATAGGAGCTTTCATATCATTAATTTTAAGTAATATGATTTTAGTATTTGGACTTCATATTCCTCTTATTATTGCGGGAGCTGTGATTCTTGCAGGATTGAGTTTTGGCTTTGTTTATACTAAAGACAGTGTTATTGTTCAAGAAGAAACAAGTCCTAAATATATGAAAAAAATGATGTCATTCTATGCATTAACTAAAAATTTAGGATCATCTATAGGATCTACATTGATGGGGTCATTATATGCACTTCAATTTGGTTTATTAGGAGGTAACTTCTATAATATATTAACTGTAATCACAATTGTTGCGCTTATATTAATTTTAATGTGGGTATTTTTATTTGAAGAGAATAAAGAAGGTATAAAATAATAATTTTAAGTTACTATATATAAATGATAAAGTGGCATTATAAAGTATGGATGAAAAGAGGAGGAAAGAGAGAAATGAAATTTTCTAATCAAAAATTTAATGGTATCTTTCCGACTCTTCTTATTCTTCTTATTTTTATTCTATCAGGTTGTATATTTTTAATATTTTTAGGATTTGGGTTATTTGGATTAAGTCGAATTCTTATTTTTTTAAAATTAGGATTCTTTACATATAATAAGGATTTATTCAGCAATTTAGTATATTACGGTAGCTATATAGTATTTGGATACTTTTTGCTATTCGCTATTGAGCATTTAATGGATTACTTTAGAAAGCAATTACCTAATAATCCATATTTTAATGGAACACTATTTCATTTAATTTCATATGTGATTACGACTATTCTATTCTATTTTGTTATTCATATTCATTACGTATATATTAAAATTGAATTTTGGGTTATTGCATTAATTATTGGAATACTATATTTATGTAAAATGATTTTTTATCCAGATAGCGAAGACTTGAATGATAAGAAGTAAACATAAGCTATAAATTCTTGATAAATTCAGCACAGTTTATAAGTAAATTTGTTAAAATGTAAATATAAAGAAACTTAAGGGGGATAATGAGTTGTTAACGGTAGAACAAGTAAAAAAAATAGTGGGAGACTTAAAAGACCCAATTATTAATGTGCCTTTAAAAGAAACAAAGGGAATTGTAGAAGTAAAAATAAAAGAAGAAATTCAACATGTAAGTGTTAAAGTTGCTATGGCTCAATTAGGAGGACAACCACAGCTTGATTTGCAAATGTCAGTGGTTAAAGCTTTAAAAGAAAATGGTGCAAATACAGTGGGCATTCGTTTTGAGGAACTACCTGCTGAAGTTGTGGAAAAATATACAGGAAAAGAAAAAGAGAAACCTAAGACAATTGAGGGATTATTATCACAGAATAATCCAGTGGAGTTTATTGCAATTGCTTCTGGTAAAGGTGGAGTAGGGAAATCAACTATAGCCGTAAACTTAGCAGTAGCATTAGCGAGAGAGGGTAAAAGAGTAGGTCTCATAGATGCTGACATTTATGGTTTTAGTGTTCCAGATATGATGGGGATAGATGAAAAGCCTGGTGTTCAAGGAAAAGAGATTATTCCTGTAGAACGTCATGGTGTTAAAGTGATTTCAATGGCATTTTTCGTTGAAGAAAATGCACCAGTTATTTGGCGTGGTCCTATGTTAGGAAAAATGTTGACGAATTTCTTTGTTGAAGTTAAATGGGGAGAATTAGATTACTTATTACTTGATTTACCTCCTGGAACAGGTGATGTAGCCCTTGACGTTCATTCAATGTTACCAAGTAGTAAAGAAATAATAGTAACCACACCACATCCAACAGCAGCATTTGTAGCAGCAAGAGCTGGAGCTATGGCTAAGCATACAGAGCATTCTATTTTAGGTGTTATTGAAAATATGAGTTATTTTGAAAGTAAAGAAACTGGAAAAAAAGAGTATGTATTTGGTAAAGGTGGCGGACGTAAACTTGCGGACGAGCTAAATACCCAATTGCTAGGAGAACTACCTCTTGAACAACCTTCTTGGAATCCTAATGACTTTTCACCATCTATTTATCAAGAGGAAGATCGATTAGGAAAAATCTATAAAACAATTGCACAAAAAGTGATTGCTACAACAATAAAATAATAAATAAACATTAGTGTAAAAGTGCTCGAAAAAAATATCATTTCGAGCACTTTTGCTATTGCAAAATATAAAAATTCTGATAGAATTTTTTTTTGTGAGCAAGTTAAAAGAATTGCTTAAAACAAAAATAAATTTTTCGAAATAATTTGTTGACACTAAATGAATTATTTGATAAGATATAAAAGTCGTTTTCAAGAAGTGTTAATACATTTTAAAAAATGTAAATTCAGTGTAAAATTTACCATTGCATAAATTTGAAAAACGATATAAAATATTAAAAGTAATCGAAATTAGTTGTTGACTTTCGAAATTGAAATTGATATAATTTAATAGATTACATTTTAAATGAACATTGAAAACTGAATGACAA
>NZ_KV827214.1:0-288 GCF_001836075.1 Staphylococcus sp. HMSC035D11 | reverse complement strand
TTTTTTTTCGACTTTTCAATAACAAATGCTAGCTTTTTTAGCTAAAGTTCCCTATTTTTTAAGAGATAATTTTGTTTTCGAAGTGCCCAATTGCTGTAATTGAATGTGTTTTTTTCTTTATCATTTTTTGAATTAAATTACCATATTCAGTGTTATCTAAATTTAAAAGTTTATGTTTTTATTTAAGTAATTACACCGAAACTTAATATACATTTTTGATATAAAATTCATTTTAAGTCATTAATAAGTTCTGCATTTTTTCAGAGGTTCTTGTTAAATAATCGAACG
>NZ_KV827212.1:0-390 GCF_001836075.1 Staphylococcus sp. HMSC035D11 | reverse complement strand
ATAAGTGAAAAAAGACAATTTCTATTGAAATAATATAGAAATTGTCTTTTTTATAATTTTTTTGATTATTTTCAGCTCGTTGAGCTGTTACTTTTCTTATATTAAGTGCCATTAGCACAAATCCTAGTTCTCTTTTGGCTTTATTTATCCCTCGAACGGACATTCGAGTGAAACCCAAAATAGCCTTCATAAATCCAAAAACAGGCTCCACATCAATTTTTCTTTGACTGTAGATGGTTTTTATTTTTGGTTCTGAAAGCTTTTTATTAATTTGGGCTTTAAAATATTCCCAATTATAATTTTTCATTATTTTTTTATTCGTTTTTGAATTGTATTTCATGCATTGGTGTCTTAAAGGACATTCTGAACAATCATCACATTCATATAATT
>NZ_KV827210.1:0-3128 GCF_001836075.1 Staphylococcus sp. HMSC035D11 | reverse complement strand
CAGATACTTTATGTCCCAGCCTCTTTTTATATTGTAAAATAGACTTTATTAAATTACTAAGGTACCCTTAGTCGTCTCAAAATAAAACTCAATCCTTTTATGGATTGAGTTAGACAGACTATTTTACAATGATAACGGGAATTTTTGAACGTTTAGCCACTTTGTGACTGACGCTACCCAATACCATTTCTTGTAAACTATTTAGACCACGAGACCCTAAAACAATTGCTTGATATTTACCACTATTAGCAACTGAAACCACTGTTTCTGCAGGAAGACCATGTGCAATTTTTACTTCATAATTTACATTATGTTCTACAAATAGTTCAGTTATACTGGATAATTTGTCTTCTCTTTCATTTGTTAAACTATGTCCTTGTTTACCATGTAAAACATCTGTTTTCGATTCTTCAACATTTACAACTGTAATTAAAGTAACTATAGTATTTTCATCTATAAAGTTCAAAACTTCCTGTGCTGAACGTAAACTATTTTCTGACCCATCGGCTGCTAATAAAATTGATTTATACATAAACAACACTCCTTAGTTTAAATGATTTTCATTTAGTTTGCTTAATTCTGAGACTATTTTACGACTATCTGAATTTAGTTTTTCTACATGAACAATGTTATTTTTTTCTTCGAACTTCCTTACCATTGTATCAATAGCATCTACTGCTGAATCATCCCATAAATGAGCATTATTAAAGTTTAATTCTATAATACTATTTTCAATATTAAAGCTAATTTGATCCATCATAGAGTCAATAGAAACAAAAAAGATTTGACCTTTAAAAGATAAACGGTTAGTTTTACCAAACTTCTCAGATGTTACTTCTACTTTTGATATTTTAGTAGCAAAGAATAAAGCACTGAAAATAACACCTACGACCACGCCGAGAGCTAAGTTATGTGTCATCAGTACAATTATCACTGTAAGTATCATAACAACTGCATCTGTTTTTGGTGCTTTTTGAATATATTTAAAAGAATTCCAATCAAATGTACCAATCGAAACCATAACCATAATACCTGCTAAAATTGGCATTGGAATTTGAACAACAAGTCCTCCAAGAACAATAATCATGAATATTAAGACAACACCAGCAGAAAAAGTAGATAATCTACTGTTTGCACCTGATTTGACATTGATTACAGATTGTCCAATCATGGCACAACCTCCCATACCACCGAATAATCCTGTAATCATATTAGCAATGCCTTGGCCACGAGATTCTCTGTTTTTACTACTATAAGTGTCTGTTGCATCATCTACAATTTTAGCAGTAAGTAAACTTTCTACTAGACCTACAATAGCCATAGATAGCGAGTATGGAAAAATGATTTGAAGTGTTTCTAAATTAAAGGGAACATTAGGAATTAAAAAGTGCGGTAAAGCTTGCTTAATATTTCCTAAATCACCAACAGTTCTCACGTCAGAACCTGTATACATATAAAGAGCAGTCAATACGATGATAGCTATTAATGGTGCAGGTATTGCTTTGAAAAATTTAGGGATTATATATACAATGAGTAATGTTACAATTACATATATATAAGTTGAGATTGAAATACCGAAGATATGTTCTATTTGGGACATGAAAATCATAATACCTAATGCATTTACAAAACCTATCATGACGGAATGAGGTATAAATTTCATTAAACGCCCCACTTTGAGAAGGCCTAAAACTAATTGAATTACTCCCATTAATATCGTGGCAGCTAAAAGATATTCTACACCATAATCTTTCACAAGTGGTGTAACTAATAAGGCAACAGCCCCTGTTGCACCTGATATCATTGCAGGTCTACCACCAACAATAGCAGTAACAACAGCGATGATAAATGAAGCATACAAACCAACCATTGGATCTACGCCAGCAATAATTGAAAATGCGATAGCTTCAGGGATTAAAGCTAAGGCAACCACGATACCGGCAAGTATATTTTTACCTGGCTGGTTAAACCATTCATGTTTTAATTTTTCAACCATAACTTACTCTCCTTTTTATTTAATTATATTGTAAAGTATAACAGAAAAGTTTCATATGTGTACCCTTTAATGAAACTTTCCTGTTATACTTTAGCTATAGGGTGGTGCAAGTAAATGAAATACGGTTATATCAGACCTGTTACAATAAACGATGATTTAAACGAACAAAAAAAGAAAATAGAAACCTATACAAAAAAAATAGTTGAGGAAAGTCATGCTAATAATAAAAAAAGAAATGAATTAGACCTTCTTTTAAAAAAGAAGTTGGTCTCGGGGGATGCAGTATATATTACAGATTTATGTATACTTGCAGATTCTACGAAACAATTAGTAGATATATTAGATTATCTTTCACAGAAGGATATATCTTTATATGTAATTAATTTAAACCGATATATTTATAAAAATATTCAAGGAGAATTTTTAGAAATACTACATGATATTACAGACTTTCAAAGTGATGTTGTTAAATTTAGGACACGCGTTGGATTAGAAAATTATACAAAAGAAGGAAAAAAGTTAGGCAGACCCAAACGAGATGATAAAAATCTTAGAGATGCTATAGAAATGTATATGAGCAAAAATTACACTCTAGATGAAATAAAAGAAAAAACAAACATAAGTAGAGCAACTTTATATCGTCATCTAGATAAATAAGAGATAGTAAATGTTGTTTCAAGATATAGAACATAATATAATAATGTCGATTAAAGAGGAAAGTAAAGTGATCTTTAAAACATTAAATATTAGTGAGAAAGTTTTTTTATTAGTACTCGAAAATATAGAAAGACAAGACTTAGCAAAAACATAGAAATATTTTATAATAAATACTTTCCAATATAGTGAACTACAAGATATGCTGAGTTAACGAAAAAGAAATGTAAAAAAATTCCTCTATGTCAAATACATTAAATTCAACTTTTATTGATTATGTATAAGATATACATTTTAACTACCTATAATCTTTTCTTATGTCAACAGTTTCATAATATATATTGATATACACTACTGATAATAGGTTTTAATTAATATTAAGCGCATACTTTTTATGGATAGAATATTAGTATTACATATTTTTTGGGGTTCAAGAATATGCCCCGATTTTATATCAAATTTGGAAGAAAAAGCATAA
>NZ_KV827209.1:0-39289 GCF_001836075.1 Staphylococcus sp. HMSC035D11 | reverse complement strand
TCACTTATACAGATACTTTATGTCCCAGCCTCATTGTTTATTTAATTATTAATTATTTGCCTTCACCAAAAATGTCGTCCCATTGATTACGCTTATCTAAGAATTCTTTTGCGAGTGCTTTAGCACCTTCAAGAGAATGACTAGCAGCCCAACCGCATTGAACTTCATTGCAAGCAGGAACTTCTGTAGCTTCTAACACATCATTTAAAGTTTTTTCAATAATATTTAATACATCTTCATAATCATCGTGATCAATAAATGAAACATAAAAACCAGTTTGACAACCCATAGGACTTAAATCTACAACTTTATCAGAATGATTTCTAATATGTTCAGCCATTAAATGTTCTAATGAATGTAGCGCTGGCATATCCATATGCGCTTTATTTGGTTGTTTAAAACGTAAATCATATTTTTTGATAACGTCTCCATTAATCCCTTCCATTGTGCCTGCTAAGCGAATATATGGTGCAACTACTTTTGTATGGTCAAGATTAAAACTTTCAACGTTCATTTTAGTCATATTTATTTCCTCCTATAAATACATTGCTTGAATAATATGATTGTAACAAGAGTGCTAATCATTTACAATTTTCTTAATCAAGTAATTCAAATGCTTATTGTAAGAAAATTTTGTAAATTCAAATGAATGTGATGACAATCTATAGTAAATCCGATAAAATAAGTAATAATTAAATTTAAAGATACATCAAGAAATGGATTGACTTGATGTCTAAATAAATATGGATATTAATATTCGTGTATAAAAGGAGTATAGATTGATGAGTAGTAAACAAGAGATATTAGACTATATAGAGAATAAAAAGTACGATTATGTCGAAATAAGCCATCGTATACACGAGCGTCCTGAGTTAGGCAATGAAGAGATATTTGCATCAAGAACATTGATTGATCAATTAAGAGCAAATGATTTTGAGATAGAAACGGATATTGCCGGACATGCTACTGGGTTCATTGCAACTTACCAGTCTGAAAAAGAAGGACCAACTATAGGATATTTAGCTGAATATGATGCTTTACCTGGTTTAGGTCATGCATGTGGCCACAATATCATTGGGACAGCAAGTGTATTAGCAGGAATAGCACTTAAACAAGTCATCGATCATGTTGGTGGAAAAGTAGTTGTATTAGGATGTCCTGCCGAAGAAGGTGGAGAAAATGGAAGTGCAAAAGCTTCATATGTAAAAGCCGGTGTGATTGATGATATTGACATTGCACTTATGATTCATCCTGGAAATGAAACATATCCAACGATAAATACATTAGCCGTTGATGTGCTTGATATTAAATTTTATGGTAAAAGCGCCCACGCTTCAGAAAATGCGGATGAGGCTTTAAATGCATTAGATGCGATGATTTCTTATTTCAATGGTGTAGCTCAATTACGTCAACATATTAAGAAAAGTCATCGTGTACACGGTGTAATTTTAGATGGAGGTAAAGCTGCTAATATTATACCTGATTATACACATGCGAGATTTTATACACGTGCCACTACTAGAAAAGAACTTGATATTTTAACAGAACGTGTTAATCAAATTGCAAGAGGTGCAGCCATCCAAACGGGTTGTGACTATGAATTTGGTCCTATTCAAAATGGTGTAAATGAATTTATAAAAACACCTAAACTAGACGAATTATTTGAAAAATACGCCATAGAAGTTGGCGAAGAAGTAAGTTATGATGATTTTGGTTTTGGTTCGACAGATACAGGAAATGTTAGTCATATAGTTCCTACGATTCATCCACATGTTAAAATTGGTTCAAGAAATTTAGTAGGTCATACACACCGTTTTAGAGAAGCAGCTGCAAGTGTTCATGGTGATCAAGCTTTGATTCGAGGCGCAAAAATTATTGCTCTTATGGGACTAGAATTAATTGAAAATAAAAAACTATTTGATGAGGTTGTAGAGCAACATTCTCAAATAAAGGGGTAAATAAATGAAAAATGAATATAGTGTTCCAAAGTTAACGTTAAGTGATTTGTATAATGAAAATATTGTATATAATTCAAGGCCTTCTTATGCATTGAATCCTTGGCTCACAACAGAAGAGCATCAGTCTAATTTTTTGACTGGTCGTGAAATGATTATCGCTAAGGATATGCCGATTGTTGTACACGAAGCGAGTATTACAGATAAGTTACAACAACTATTTGATTTTATTGGTAAAAAAATACCAAAGCATCTTTATACATTTAGAGATCGTGAAACGTATGAACGCTTGTTACAAGAGATTATCAATAAAGAAGGGAAAAAAATATATTTTCAATATATCGAAAACAATGACATAGTAGATGACGAAGCGTATGCCATTGATAAAGACGTTTTTGTAGCTTTAAATAATAAATCACGTATTCCTGAATGGACAAATCATAAATATTTACCAGACCGTGAAATTGTGTCAATTAGAGATTTCAAAGGTCGTATCAAAGATTGGGATTATCCTTTTGTAATTAAGCCAGGAGATGAATTACCAACTGCAGGTGGTTATGGCGTAATGATTTGCTATAACGACGAAGACTTAGAAAAAGCAACTCAACGAATATTTGAAGCGGCCCATGCTACCGATAATTTAATCATTGAACAAAAAATAGAAGCAGTTAAAAATTATTGTGTCCAATTTGCATATTCTAAAGAAATAGGTATCACCTATCTAGGTACTGCCCATCAAATTACTGATAAATATGGTCTATACGCAGGAAATGAAAATGTGCATGATGTTCCAGAAAAAGTGATTCAAGCTGGTCGTGAAATTATGCAAAATGGAGTGAATTTAGGCTTTATTGGTGTGGCAGGATTTGATTTATTATTAGATGAAAATGATAATGTATTTGCTATAGATTTGAATTTTAGACAAAATGGTTCGACAAGCATGCTACTATTACAAGATGAATTAAATCCTAACTATCAAAAATTTTATAGTTATTTTTCAAGAGGAGATAATACTCGTTTCTTCAATGTTATTTTAAAATATGTTAAACAAGGCGTGCTTTATCCTCTTTCGTATTATGACGGTGATTGGTTTGGTAAAGATGAAGTGAATTCTCGCTTTGGATGTATATGGAATGCTGATTCTAAAGAAGAAGTTGAACAATTAGAACAAGCATTTATTAGTGAACTTGATGATACTAATTAAGTTAGAGTATAGGTTAAATTAATTATAAAAAAAAATATGGATGTTTGACGTTAATTTTAATATAATTTAACATTTAATTAGTATATTAAGAGAGAGGGTTTGTAATGGAATATAAGCATAATGACTATTTCAAAGAGATATTAATTAATGAAGTCATTATTTTGGCTAGTAAAAATAAAAAATTAATTCGTATTCATCATGAAGATGGTGATTACACAGGAATGTGGACGAATGAAGACATCGCAAAAGAGTATTTAAATCACTCAGACATTCAATTTGATCGACTATTAAATATTGATATTGATACGTTCGTTACGTATGATATGGATGAATTGTTTGATGAAAGTGATAAAATTTTAATCAATACTTCAAGTAAAGAAGAGGGACATATTGTCAAAGTTGTAGACATGATGAATGAACTCATGTCTGAATTAGACAAAATTCGTCTTAAAGAATTTGCAAAAGATATTTCAAAAGAAAATCATGTTTTTGGCTTAACACGTAAAGGGGAAAAAAGATTTATTCTTATTAGTGATAAAGAAAATCAAAAACCTAATATTATGCCTGTATGGAGTATTAAAAATCGGGCACGAAAAGTTCGTGATAAAGATTTTGAAGAATGTGATTTAATCGAAATTGAAGGTAGTGTATTTAGTGAATGGCTTGATAAATTAAGAGATAATGATCAAGCTGTCGCAGTAGACTTAAAACCTGGAGTCGTAGGCACCATTGTTTCTCCACAAAAAGTATCTAATGAATTATCATTTTAAATCAAATCCCAATAGGTTTCTTTTTTAAGAAATCTATTGGGATTTTTATGTTAATGTTTTTAGTTTGAATTAGCTTAAATGAAGGACACCGATTGCACCTGAAAATGCACCATTTTCAATATAAAAAGGATGACATCCTCGTAAAACAGTATAATCCTCAATAACTTTTCGTAGTAAGGGATTATTATTAAAAGAAGACCCAATATAAACAACATTTTTTGTTTGACATTCACGAGCTACTGTAATCGCCATCGTTGTAATCACTTCGCCAACGACACCCACGACAGATGCTAATTTATCTGAGTTAGTAAAACGTTCATTCATATTATTTAGTACATTGCCAAAGTTTGCAGCAGTGAGTTCACCAGGAATAGGTGGTTCAGAATCTTTATATATATGTTTAACTTTTAAATCGATAATATCTCTATTTCCAGATTGAGCGAGATTTGTAAGTGTTTCATAATCAGATATTTCAGTCAATAAATAACCTAAACCTCGAATCATTCCGCCACCCGTACCAATTCCGCCTACACGTTCTTGATGGTGACCATTATAATAATGTAAAGACGTACCAGTACCTATATTTGCAAATATGTATTGATTAATATGATGGCCTTGCTCCTTAAGTAAAATACCTAATCCCTTTGAAGCAGCATCAAATTCAACAAATATTTGGGATGATTGTTTGATGTTTTCAGCAATAACGCCTGCGTTACCACCTGTTAAATTGATTTTTTCGAATTCATTTTGGTTTAACCATTGAATGACTTTATTTATATCTGTTGTTAATTCAGTTGACAATGTACGGTGTGTATCATCTTCCATTGCTATTTTAATTAATGTACCGCCGGCATCGATACCTACTCTCATTTTTTTCACCTCTAAAATTAATATATGACATGTTAATACTATAATAATTTTGACGAATTGCAATTATTTTACAATATTATAAAATAAATAGTAAATATTAGAGTAAATAGATTATTTTATAAGATTTAAAGGTTATATATGATATTATTAAAACAACTTTGAGATATAGGGGTTAATTTTATGAGTATAGTAAAGCAATTTGAAAATATTACAATTCAGGAATTTGAAGAACAATATCGCGATGATGTCTTAAACTTTGAATTAAGCGAACGACAACAAATTTATTCATCATTACCTAAATCTGTATTAGAAGATGCTTTAAAAGATGAAAATCGAGTAGCTAATATTGCCATTAATGAAAATGGAGATGTAGTAGGATTCTTCATACTTCATCAGTATTATCAACATGAAGGATATGATACACCTGAGCATGTCGTTTATGTTCGATCATTGTCTATTAATGAAAAATTTCAAGGACAAGGCTATGGTACAACTATGATGATGTATTTACCTCAATATGTTCAACTATTATTTCCAGATTTCAATCATTTATATTTAGTTGTTGATACTGAAAATGAAGGGGCATGGAATGTATATGAACGTGCTGGATTCATGCATACTGCTACTAAAGAAGAAGGACCCATCGGTAAAGAACGTTTATACTATTTAGATTTGGATTCTAAACATGTATCGTCATTGAAATTAGTTGAGAATAAAAATTCAAATATTGCAATGTATCAAATTATTGATTTATTAAAAGATGATCAAAAAGTTGGATTTATTGCACTCGAACATCTAAATACTCATCTAAATATCGCTGCAATAGAAGTCTATAAAGATCAAAGAAAAGAGGGGATTGCTGGGAGTGCTTTAAGACAACTTCCTACATATGTACGTAAACATTTTAAAGAAATAAGAAGTATAGGTATTACATTATTTGGAGAAAATAATGAACTTAAGCCATTATGTATTAGTAGCGGCTTTGTTGAGACAGATCAATCAGATGACTTAGTTATTTTCAAAAAATATATTAATTACTAATTGAATAGCAATTGCGAAATCATAAAATGTCATTTATAATTTATCTTTGTTACTATTAATAAAAGCAATGTAAAGATAATAAAATCCTTTGAAAGGAAGTTTAGTTATAATGAAAATTCAAGATTATACTAAAGAAATGGTTGATGAAAAATCATTTATCGATATGGCTTATACTTTATTACACGATAAAGGGTCAACAATGAATCTCTATGATATTATTGACGAATTTAAAAGTCTCGGTAATTATGAATATGATGAAATTGAAAATCGTATTGTACAATTTTATACTGACTTAAATACAGATGGACGTTTCTTAAATGTTGGTGAAAATCAATGGGGATTACGTGATTGGTATTCAGTAGATGATATTGAAGAAAAAATTGCACCAACAATTCAAAAATTTGATATTCTTGATGACGATGATGAAGAAGATGAAAATCTTAAGTTACTTGGCGACGATGAAATGGATGATGACGATGATATTCCAGCTCAAACGGATGATCAAGAAACATTAGATGATTCTGATGATAATGAAGAAGATATTGACGGTTCAGATATCGTTATTGAAGAAGATGATGATGACGACATCGCTGAAGGTGAAGAAGAAGCATTTGAAGATGCAGAAGATTTTAATGACTAAATATTAGTTTTAATTGACTTTTGAATGAAAAATGTTAAAATTTTATTCGGGCTCCTTTAATTAGGACACGTGTATAAATGTTATACGCTCCCCTTACAAATATGTGAGAGGGAGCGATTTTTTTATTTTTAGGAAATGTTTAAATTTTGTAGAGATAGAGTAAGGAAGCAACCCTTAATAAATTAGGAGGTCAGACAATGACAAAATTTATCTTTGTAACCGGCGGAGTAGTTTCATCTTTAGGTAAAGGTATCACAGCCGCTTCTCTAGGAAGATTGTTAAAAGACAGAGGACTTAAAGTAACAATTCAAAAATTTGATCCATATTTAAATGTTGATCCTGGTACAATGAGTCCTTATCAACATGGAGAGGTATTTGTTACAGATGATGGCGCTGAAACTGACTTGGACTTAGGACATTATGAACGTTTTATAGATATCAATTTAAATAAATATTCTAATGTCACTGCGGGAAAAGTATATTCACATGTGCTAAAAAAAGAACGTCGTGGAGATTATTTAGGTGGAACAGTTCAAGTGATTCCACACATTACAAATGAAATTAAAGAACGCTTATTATTGGCTGGAGAAAGTACAAATGCGGATGTGGTCATTACCGAAATAGGCGGTACAACAGGTGATATTGAATCTCTTCCATTTATTGAAGCTATTCGCCAAATTAGAAGTGACCTTGGCCGTGAGAATGTTATGTATGTTCATTGTACATTACTTCCATACATTAAAGCAGCTGGAGAAATGAAAACTAAACCAACACAACATAGTGTAAAAGAATTACGTGGTTTAGGTATTCAACCTGATTTAATTGTTGTTCGAACAGAATATGAAATGACTCAAGATTTAAAAGATAAAATTGCTTTATTCTGTGATATAGATAAAGAAAGTGTTATTGAATGTAGAGATGCATCGTCATTATATGAAATCCCATTACAATTAAGTGCTCAAAATATGGACGATATTGTAATTAAACGCTTAGATTTAGATGCTAAATACGATACACAATTAGATGAATGGCAATATTTATTAGATACCGTTAATTCATTAGATGGTACGATTACTATTGGCTTAGTTGGTAAATATGTAAGTTTACAAGATGCATACTTGTCAGTGGTGGAATCACTAAAACATGCAGGTTATCCATTGAAAAAAGATGTTGTAGTAAAATGGATTGATTCAAGTGAAGTGACAGACGAAAATGTAGAGAGTTATTTAAGTGATGTTGATGGAATTTTAGTTCCTGGTGGCTTTGGTTTTAGAGCGAGTGAAGGTAAAATTTCAGCTATCAAATATGCAAGGGAAAATAATATACCTTATTTTGGTATTTGCTTAGGAATGCAATTAGCAACTGTCGAATTTGCAAGAAATGTTGTAGGACTTAAAGATGCTCATTCAGCAGAACTTGATCCAAATACACCATATCCAATTATTGATTTGTTACCTGAACAAAAAGATATCGAAGATTTAGGTGGCACATTACGTTTAGGTCTTTATCCATGTACTATTAAAGATCATACTTTGGCACATGACATTTATAATGAAACAAATATTGAAGAGCGTCATCGTCATCGTTATGAATTTAATAATGCTTATAGAGAACAATTAGAAGATAAAGGAATGGTCTTTTCTGGTACTAGTCCAGATGGTCGTTTAGTGGAAATGGTAGAAATTCCAGAAAATGATTTCTTCATTGCTTGTCAATTCCATCCGGAATTCTTATCTAGACCTAATAGACCACAGCCAATTTTCAAAGCTTTTGTAGAAGCTGCTTATAAACACCAACAAAATTAAAATATCAAAATAGAAGCGGAATAGACTTTAAAAGTAGTCTATTCCGCTTCATTTATATCAATTTATATAGAAGATAAAGGTTGTACATGTTAGGCGCTAATGATTATAAAGTTAATTTATAATTCCAAGTCTCTAGTCATTTCAATCATTTGTGTATATATATCATAGTAAATGTAATTAAACGCCATTGTATGAGGTTGTACAATTTTATCGTAATCCTCAGTATATACAATCGGACGCGGAGTTGATAAGTTTACAAAATGCATAAGATGTTCAGGGAAATCTTCTTGTTTAGGACGATTGCATACTAATACAAAATCAATATCTTTGTCTATTAATTGTTGAACATCTTGAGCAACCTCCTTAGTATAAAAAGGAGAGAATAAAAATACACGATCAGTTGTGTCTAAATCATTTAAACTGTTTAATTCACTCAATTTTTTACTAGAATTTAATTTTTCATCACTTTCTAATATAAAAGTTTCAAAAAATTTTAAATCTCCATAACCATTAATATATACATATCCTTCTCCACCAATAGCTTGGATTAAACATTGAGCAGCCATTTGTATGTCTAACGCTTGGTCTTCTAAACGATTAAATATACCCGTTAATTGTGTTTGTAGTATCTTTGACATGATTATCCTCCATTTCATTAGTATTGTAATGAAATATAATATTTTATGCAATGAAGCTTCAAAAGTTATCAATTATTTTTAAATTAAGCATGCAATAAAAAATATTATCTGCTATAATAATTTTTGAAAATTTATGTAATTGGATACAAGGAGGAACTTTCATGCCATTAGTTTCAATGAAAGAAATGTTAATCGATGCGAAAGAAAATGGTTATGCGGTTGGTCAATACAACTTAAATAACTTAGAATTTACACAAGCTATTTTAGAAGCTTCTCAAGAAGAGAACGCGCCAGTGATCTTAGGTGTTTCCGAAGGTGCTGCACGTTATATGAGTGGTTTTTATACAGTAGTTAAAATGGTAGAAGGTTTAATGCATGATTTAAACATTACTATACCAGTAGCTATCCACCTAGATCATGGTTCAAGTTTTGAAAAATGTAAAGAAGCTATTGATGCTGGATTTACTTCAGTAATGATTGATGCTTCACATAGCCCATTTGAAGAAAATATTGAAATTACTTCTAAAGTAGTAGAATATGCACATCAACATGGCGTGTCAGTTGAAGCTGAATTAGGAACAGTGGGTGGACAAGAAGATGATGTTGTAGGCGGTATCATCTATGCCGATCCTAAAGAATGTCAAGAATTAGTCGAAAGAACTGGTATTGATACTTTAGCACCAGCATTAGGTTCAGTACATGGTCCTTATAAAGGCGAACCTAAATTAGGCTTCAAAGAAATGGAAGAAATTGGTGCATCAACTGGATTACCACTTGTTTTACATGGTGGTACAGGTATTCCAACTAAAGATATTCAAAAAGCAATCCCTTATGGTACTGCAAAAATTAATGTAAATACTGAAAATCAAATTGCTTCAGCTAAAGCTGTTAGAGATGTATTGAACAATGATAAAGAAGTTTACGATCCTCGCAAATACTTAGGTCCAGCACGTGAAGCTATTAAAGAAACAGTAAAAGGCAAAATTAGAGAGTTTGGTACGTCTAATCGCGCTAAATAAAATAATTATTATTAAAGGTTAAGGCAACCTGAACTGTCAGCAAAGTGTTCGCTTTGTTGACAGTTTTTTTATTTTATACAAAAATTTTACGATATATTATTAAAGTATTTGTATAAAGTTAGTCATGCTGAGTGTTAATCAATTACTGACTCATGATTTATAAAAAATAAATTATCTCTTTTTAAAATTTATGAAAAAACAGAATTAAATAATTGTATAAATTGATTTATAATAGTGTTATCAATCCGTTATATGAAATATTAGATTTTTGGATATTAATATTATAATTGCTAAGTTTTTTTAAAAGTTAGTGTTTTACAAATAAATAATATATAATTTATAATGCGAATTATGTATAATTTTACAAAAGGCGAATAAAGGAGAAAAAATAAATGAGTCAAGAAGTAATTAAAATCCGAGGTGGTCAACCACTAAAGGGCGAAGTTACAATTAGTGGTGCAAAAAATAGTGCCGTAGCTATTATTCCAGCTACTCTATTAGCGCAAGGACAAGTGAAAATTGACGGTTTACCGCAAATCTCAGATGTTGAAACACTAGTGAGTTTATTAGAAGATTTAAATATTAAAACAAATCTTAATGGTAAAACATTAGAAGTTGATACAACAGACATTAAAAATGCACCGTTACCAAATAACAAAGTTGAATCTTTACGTGCTTCTTATTACATGATGGGAGCCATGTTAGGTCGCTTTAAAAAATGTGTGATTGGTTTACCAGGTGGTTGTCCATTGGGCCCACGTCCAATTGATCAACACATTAAAGGATTTAAAGCTTTAGGTGCTGAAATTGATGAATCAAGTGATACATCAATGAAAATAGAAGCAAAAGAATTGCACGGAGCCAACATCTTTTTAGATATGGTAAGTGTTGGTGCAACCATCAACATTATGCTTGCAGCTGTTCATGCAAAAGGGCAAACAACGATTGAAAATGCTGCCAAAGAACCAGAAGTAGTAGATGTAGCAAACTTTTTAAATAGCTTAGGCGCAAATATCAAAGGCGCCGGTACGAGTACTCTAAAAATCAGTGGTGTTGAAGAGTTACATGGAGCTGAATATCAAGTGATTCCTGATAGAATTGAAGCGGGAACGTATATGTGTATTGCCGCTGCTTGTGGTGACGAAGTAACAATTAAAAATATTGTACCTAAACATTTAGAAGCGCTCACAGTTAAACTAAATGAATTAGGTGTTGATATTGATATCGATGATGATAAAGAACAAATAGTAATTAAAGGTAAATCATCATATAAAAATGTAGATATTAAAACATTAGTATATCCTGGATTTGCTACTGACTTACAACAACCTATTACGCCTTTATTATTTATGACAGATGGTCCATCTTTCGTTACAGAAACGATATATCCAGCTCGTTTCCGCCATGTAGAAGAGCTCAAAAATATGGGAGCTAGTATTGAAGCAGATACGTCTACTGGTACTGCAACAATTAAACCTTCTAAACTTCAAGGTGCCAAAGTATATGCGAGTGATTTACGTGCAGGAGCTTGCTTGATTATTGCTGGATTACTAGCAGAAGGTGTTACAACAATTTATAATGTTAAACATATTTATAGAGGATATACAGATATCGTTAAACATCTTAAAGATTTAGGTGCGGATATTTGGACTGAACAAGTTTAATTATTTTTGATATACTTAAATATATTAATTGCTGAAGTATATTAAATACCTGCAATGTTTAAGAAGTTTTGAATAGAGGTGAAGACAATGGAAATCTGTCCATATCTCGAAGAAACCTTTAAAATTGTTGGTAGAAGTTGGAACGGTTTAATCATTAATTACCTATCTCGATGCGCTGATTATACTGCACACTTTTCCGATATGAAAAGGGATTTAAAAACAATTACTCCACGTGCATTAAGTATTAAGCTTACAGAATTAGGTGAGTGGGAATTAGTAGACAAAAAAGTCATTTCTACACGTCCTGTTTCTATCGTTTATGAGTTAACCGATAAAGGAAAAGCACTTGCTGAGGCTTTAAGACCAATTGAAGCATGGGCTAGAGATTACGTCACATTAGAACATAACGATTCAGTTAAATAATATAGTTAAAAGGTTGGAGTTTATATAAACTTTAACCTTTTAATTATGTTTAAATAACATCAAATCGGATATATATTAGACATACACATTCTTAAGGAGTGAATCATTGATGAGAAATTATACTCAACAATATATTAATGGTGAATGGATTGATAGTGAAAGTAACGAAACAATTGATGTAATTAATCCAGCAACAGAAGAAGTTATTGGAAAAGTTGCAAAAGGTAATGAAAAAGACGTAGAAAAAGCGGTTCAAGCTGCTCATGACGTATATTTAGAATTTCGCCATAGTTCAGTTGAAGAAAGAAAACAACTACTAGATAGAATAGTAGAAGAATATAAAAATAGAAAACAAGATATTATTGAAACAATTACAGCAGAGTTAGGCGCTCCACTAACTGTTTCAGAAAATGTTCATTATCAAATGGGTTTACAACACTTTTCAGAAGCACGTAGAGCTTTAGATTCATTTGAATTTGAAGAACGTCGCGGAGATGATTTGGTAACTAAAGAAGCGATTGGCGTTTCTGGATTAGTTACACCATGGAATTTCCCAACTAATCAAACATCTCTTAAATTAGCAGCAGCATTTGCTGCAGGTAGTCCAGTTGTGTTAAAACCTTCTGAAGAAACACCATTTGCTGCAATAATTTTAGCTGAAATCTTTGAAAAAGCAGGCGTTCCTAAAGGTGTATTTAACTTAGTTAATGGTGATGGTGAAGGTGTAGGTAATCCATTAAGCGAACATCCTAAAGTTAGAATGATGTCATTCACTGGTTCTGGAGCTACAGGTTCTAAAATTATGGAAAAAGCAGCTAAAGATATCAAAAAAGTATCTCTTGAATTAGGTGGCAAATCACCATATATCGTACTTGACGATGTAGATATTAAAGAAGCTGCAAAAGCTACAACTGGAAAGGTTGTTAATAATACTGGTCAAGTATGTACTGCAGGAACAAGAATCTTAGTTCCAGAAAGTATTAAACAAGAATTCTTAACTGCCTTAAAAGAAGAGTTTAGTAATGTTAAAGTTGGCGATCCACTTGATAAAAATACTCAAGTAGGACCAATCATTAGTAAAAAACAATTCGACACAGTACAATCTTATATTGATAAAGGTATTGAAGAAGGCGCTGAATTATTATATGGCGGTCCAGGTAAACCAGAAGGATTAGATACAGGTTATTTTGCTAGACCAACTATTTTTGTAAATGTTAAAAATGATATGACTATTGCACAAGAAGAAATTTTTGGTCCAGTTGTTTCAGTAATCACATATAATGATTTAGACGAAGCAATCGAAATTGCTAATGATACTAAATATGGTTTAGCAGGATATGTAATTGGTAAAGATAAAGAAACGCTTCAAAAAGTAGCACGTTCAATTGAGGCAGGTAGAATTCAAATTAATGAATCTCCAAACGAACCTTATTTACCATTTGGTGGTTATAAACAATCTGGTATCGGTCGTGAATGGGGCGACTACGGAATTGAAGAGTTCTTAGAAGTAAAATCAATTGCTGGTTATTTTAAATAATTAAGTATAATGAAATATTTTAATATAAATACAGTTCATGGAATTGTTTTAGTTCCATGAGCTGTTTTATTTTTTGAAATTTAATAAAATCATTTTGTAATTAAATTAAAAATTTGCTATATTAATTCTAGTATTTAAGATGCTAACGTTTAAAACATTTAAGTTATAATCATTTAGATGATTTGACAATGCTAGTAGCTAGATGATTTTTATAAAAATATAAGAAATGGGTGCAATTTATGCCTGAAAGAGAACGAACATCACCACAATATGAATCTTTTCATGAATTGTATAAAAATTATACGACAAAAGAACTTACGCAAAAAGCAAAATCATTAAAACTAACTAATTATAGTAAATTGAATAAAAGTGAGCTTGTCTTGGCAATTATGGAAGCTCAAATGGAAAAAGATGGAAATTACTATATGGAGGGTGTTTTAGATGATATACAACCTGATGGATATGGTTTCTTAAGAACCGTTAATTATTCTAAAGGTGAAAAAGATATATATATATCAGCGAGTCAAATTAGACGTTTTGAAATTAAACGAGGCGATAAAGTAACTGGAAAAGTACGAAAGCCTAAAGACAATGAAAAATACTATGGACTTCTACAAGTTGACTTTGTTAATGATGAAAATGCAGAAGTTGTAAAAAAACGTCCTCATTTCCAAGCACTTACTCCGTTATACCCAGAGGAAAGAATTATTCTTGAAACAGAGCCTCAAAACTATTCTACTCGAATTATGGATTTAGTTACTCCAATTGGTTTAGGTCAACGTGGTCTTATTGTTGCTCCTCCTAAAGCTGGTAAAACGTCATTACTTAAAGAAATTGCAAATGCAATTAGTACAAATAAACCAGATGCTAAATTATTTATATTATTAGTAGGTGAACGACCTGAAGAGGTAACTGATATAGAGCGTTCAGTAGAGTCAGCAGAAGTAGTACATTCCACTTTTGATGAACCTCCTCAACACCACGTTAAGGTAGCAGAGTTATTACTAGAAAGAGCAAAACGTCTTGTAGAGATAGGACAAGATGTCATTATCTTGATGGACTCTATTACGCGTTTAGCAAGAGCATATAATCTTGTTATCCCGCCTAGTGGTAGAACATTGTCAGGTGGTTTGGATCCAGCATCCTTACATAAGCCTAAAGCATTTTTCGGTGCTGCGCGTAATATTGAAGCAGGTGGTAGCCTAACTATTTTAGCAACAGCTTTAGTAGATACAGGTTCACGTATGGATGATATGATTTATGAAGAGTTCAAAGGTACAGGTAATATGGAACTTCATCTTGATCGTAAATTATCCGAACGTCGAATATTCCCAGCTATTGATATTGGACGTAGTTCTACACGTAAAGAAGAATTATTAATTAGCAAGTCCGAATTAGACTCATTATGGCAACTTAGAAATATGTTTACTGATTCTACCGATTTTACAGAGCGTTTTATAAGAAAATTAAAACGTTCAGAAAATAACAAAGAATTTTTTGAACAATTGCAAAAGGCAGCCGCTGAAAGTACAAAAACAGGAAAACCAATTATCTAAAATATATGATTGAGGGTTGCGTTTTCCTTCAATAACTATTATAATTACACAGTATTGGGTAAAAACTCACAAATAACTCTGTTCCAGATGGTTCAGGGCAAAGGAGCTGAAAAAAATGAAACAAGGAATTCATCCTGATTACCACAAAGTCATCTTTTTAGATACAACAACTAATTTTAAATTCTTAAGTGGTTCTACTAAAACTTCTTCAGAAACAATGGAATGGGAAGATGGTAACGAATACCCAGTTATTCGCTTAGATGTATCATCTGATTCACATCCATTCTACACAGGACGTCAAAAATTCGCTGCTGCGGATGGTCGTGTGGAACGTTTCAACAAAAAGTTTGGTCTCAAATCAAACAACAATTAATTTTGAACTTAAAATGCCTGCCTAATCTATTATGTATAGAATTAAGCAGGTATTTTTTTATTTCTAAACTATTTTATTCATTTGTTCAATGATAACCCAGTAATAAACTCATTTATAATAAACGAAAATATGATATAATTAAGCGATTATGTTTTGAAAAAGGTGGAACTTATAATGTATGAAACTTACCATTCTGGTTGGATTGAATGCATTACTGGAAGTATGTTTAGTGGTAAATCGGAAGAATTAATTCGTCGATTAAGAAGAGGAATTTATGCTAAACAAAAAGTAATCGTATTTAAACCGGCTATTGATGACCGGTATCATAAAGAAAAAGTTGTATCACATGATGGTAATGAACTAGAAGCCATTAATATTTCAACAGCTAGAGAAATACTATTACAAAATTTATCTCAATTTGATGTCATAGGGATAGATGAAATTCAATTTTTTGATAATGAAATTGTACATATAGTAGAAAAGCTAGCTGAAGAGGGTCATAGAGTTGTAGTAGCAGGTTTAGACATGGACTTTAGAGGTGAACCTTTTGACCCCATGCCTCAAATTATGGCTGTAAGTGAACAAGTGACCAAATTACAAGCCGTTTGTGCAGTATGTGGTTCGTCATCAAGTCGGACGCAACGTTTAATCGATGGACAACCAGCAAGAATTGATGACCCAATTATATTAGTAGGAGCAAATGAAAGTTATGAGCCAAGATGCAGAGCACATCATATTGTAGCACCTAGCATCAATGACAAGGAGGAAATATAGTGTTTGATCAATTAGATATTGTTGAAGAAAGATATGAACAGTTAAATGAAATGTTAAGTGATCCAGAAATCGTCAACGATCCAGATAAATTACGAAAATATTCTAAAGAGCAAGCTGATTTACAGAAAACAGTAGATGTTTATAGAGATTACAAAAGTAAAAAAGAAGAAGTAGCAGAAATAGATGAAATGCTAACTGAAACAGATGATAAAGAAGAAATTGAAATGTTAAAAGAAGAAGCATCTGGATTAAAAAGTGAACTTCCTGAATTAGAAGAACAACTTAAATTCTTGTTAATTCCTAAAGATCCAAACGATGAAAAAGACGTTATTGTCGAAATTAGAGCAGCAGCTGGTGGAGATGAAGCAGCTATTTTCGCAGGCGATTTATTAAGAATGTATACAAAATATGCGGAATCTCAAAATTTTAAAACTGAAATTGTTGAAGCGGCAGAAAGTGATCATGGTGGATATAAAGAAATCAGTTTTTCAGTTTCAGGTAGTGGTGCCTATAGTAAGTTGAAATTTGAAAATGGTGCTCATCGTGTACAACGTGTGCCCGAAACAGAATCTGGAGGACGTATTCATACATCTACAGCGACTGTAGCTGTATTACCTGAAGTTGAAGATGTAGAAATTGAAGTACGTAATGAAGATTTGAAAATTGATACGTATCGTTCAAGTGGTGCTGGTGGTCAACACGTTAATACTACAGACTCTGCTGTGCGTATTACACATATTCCAACCGGTATTATTGCAACGTCTTCAGAAAAATCACAAATTCAAAACCGTGAAAAAGCATTAAAAGTATTAAAAGCACGATTATATGATATGAAATTACAAGAAGAACAACAAAAGTATGCAGCTCAACGTAAATCAGCTGTAGGGACAGGAGATCGTTCTGAACGTGTACGAACTTATAATTATCCTCAAAGTCGTGTGACAGATCATCGAATTGGTTTAACTTTACAAAAGCTCGACCAAATTATGGAAGGTAAATTGGATGAAATTATTGATGCATTAACACTTTCTGAGCAAACTGAAAAACTGAAAGAACTAAATAATGGCGAGCTTTAAAGATACCTTACAAGAAGCGATTGAATTAACAAAAGAAAAAGGATTTGAGCAATCTAGAGCGGAATGGCTGATGTTAGACTTATTTAAATGGTCTAGGACTGATTATTTAATGCATATGTATGATGAGATGTCTCAAGCTGAAGAAGCAAAATTTTCACTTGCATTAGACCGTATGTTATTAGGAGAGCCTATTCAATATATTGTTGGTTTTCAATCATTTTATGGATATCAATTACAAGTAAATTCTCAATGTCTTATTCCACGTCCAGAAACAGAAGAAGTTATGCTTCATTTTTTAAAGCATTGTAAAGATGGAAGTACAATTGCTGATATAGGAACAGGCAGTGGAGCGATTGCAATTGTACTTAAAAAACTAAATCCAACCTTAAATGTAATAGCCACAGATCTTATTGAAGATACTCTAGAGGTAGCATCTGATAATGCACATCAATTAAAAGCGGATATCAGATTTCTAAAAGGTAACGCCCTTAAACCACTTATTAAAGAAAATATTAAATTAGATGGCTTAATTTCAAACCCTCCTTATATTGATCAAACTGAGATGAAAGATATGGAAGATACGGTAGTAAAGTATGAACCTCATATCGCGTTATTTGCTGAGGATGAAGGGTATGAAATTTATGAGATGATTCTAGATGATTTACCAAAAGTACTTAATAAAGGGGCTTATGTAACTTTTGAAATTGGATATAATCAAGGAGAAATATTAAAAGCACGTATTATAAATAAATATCCGCATGTGAATGTAAATCTCTTGAAAGATATTAACGGATTAAATAGAATGATTTCATTTAAGTGGTAATAGTGGAGTGGGAAAGAAATGTATTATTTTCTAACCCACTTCTTTTTCTTTAATAATTTCACATATGTGAAAGGTGTGATCAAAGTGAAAACAAATATATGGAATATGAAAGATTATAGTCAAGATCCCCACACGTTTTCTCAATTAGCAGAAATAAAAACTATTTATGAAAATGGTGGCCTAATTGCGATACCTACTGAAACAGTGTACGGTTTAGGTGCCAATGCTAAAAATGAACAGGCAGTAGAAAACATTTATAAAGCCAAAGGACGCCCGTCTGATAACCCACTGATTGTTCATATTTACAAGCAATCACAAATGGATGCATTTGTATCAACTATCCCTAAGGAAGCTAAGAAATTAATGAATGCATTTTGGCCTGGCCCAATCTCGTTTATTCTTCCTTTAAAACAAGGATATTTATGTGAGAAAGTGACAGGTGGTCTTAATTCTATTGCTGTAAGAATGCCAAGTCATCCAATTGGAAGAGCAATATTAGAATATGTTGATTTACCAATCGCAGCACCCAGTGCAAATATAAGTGGAAGACCTTCTCCAACGACATTTCAACATGTTTATAATGATTTAAATGGAAAAATAGATGGTATTGTGAATGGCGATCAAAGTGAAGAAGGCTTGGAGAGTACAGTTTTAGATTGTACCCAATTTCCTTTTAGAATAGCAAGACCAGGATCAATTACTCAAACAATGCTTAATCAGGTGGTACCTCACAGCGTCATTCAATATGATTATAATCAATTAGAACGTCCCATAGCACCAGGTATGAAATATAAACACTATGCACCTAAAACACCTGTATATATGTTAACTGAATTGACACAACCTATTTCTGAGTTAAATGAATCAGGGTTAGCATTTGTTTTACCTTCTAGTATGAAAAAGTATGTACCTAAAGATGGTATATTTATCTCTCTTTGTGAAAATCAAAGAGATGTTAAAGGGGCTAATCATAACTTATATAAAATTTTACATGACATTGATGATGATGAACGAATAAAAAAAGCATTTATTTATACTTTTGATAATATTGAAGGTTCTGAAGCAGTTATGAATCGTATGCTAAAAGCAACGGGAAATCAAATAGTTAAAGGAAGAGAATTATGAAGATAATATTTGTATGTACTGGAAATACTTGTAGAAGTCCTATTGCTGAAAGTATAGCTACAGCGCTTCTACCTAACGATTCTATTCAATCACGTGGATTATTTGCAATGAATGGACAATCCATTACTCCTGAAGCATTAGAAGTTATTTTAGAAAATAATTTACCAGAACCCTCTGTATCTCAAATATTCAGTCAAGATGACTTAAAAAGTGATTTAATTTTAACGATGACCAATAGTCATAAACGACAGTTAATCAGTCAATTTGGGACAGAATATCCTATTTATACATTATGTGAGTATGTATCAGAAACAGGTGAAATAGATGATCCATTTGGCGGTAGCATAGATACTTATCGTCACACATTTAATCAATTATATTCTCTTATTAGCAAATTGAAACACGAAGAATAAAGAGAAATATTACGCTAATAGTATAAGTTGAGTAATAAATAAGTTATAATAAAGAAGTATAGCTTGTCAGCTATGCTTCTTTTTATCTTTGTAAGTGAGGTGAAATAATATGCAAGAACTTACAACTTTACTGGATGAATTGAAAACTCAATCGTTTTTCAAAAAAGATGAGATTTGTGTGATAGGATGTTCAACTTCTGAAGTAATTGGGGAAAAAATTGGGTCAGTTGGTTCAATGGAAGTTGCTGAAACTATTTTTAATGAATTGGAACGTATAAAACGTGAAACGGGCGTTTCATTTGCGTTTCAAGGTTGTGAACATATTAATAGGGCGATTACAATTGAGCGTGAAGATTATAATCCATTTACTATGGAAGAAGTAACTGTTGTACCAGATGTTCATGCAGGAGGAAGTCTTGCTACATATGCCTATCAACATATGAAAGATCCAATAGTCATTGAATATATAAAAGTGCCTAAAGGTATTGATATTGGTCAAACGCTTATTGGAATGCACATTAATCATGTTTGTGTTCCGTTGAGAACAAGCGTTAAAAAAGTTGGTGAAGCTACAGTTACAATCGCTACTTCAAGACCAAAAAAAATTGGTGGAGAAAGAGCTAAATATGAATAAGTTCTAAAGGAAGAAGGGGAATATATGTCTTATATTAAAGAACAAGATTACATTATTTATGAAGCGATTCAAAATGAATACAACCGTCAAAACAATAATATTGAGCTCATTGCTTCAGAGAACTTCGTTTCAGAAGCGGTAATGGAAGCGCAAGGATCTGTAATGACAAATAAATATGCAGAAGGCTATCCAGGTCGTCGTTACTATGGTGGTTGTGAATATGTTGATGTTACGGAAACAATAGCTATTGAACGTATCAAAGCTTTATTCGGAGCTGAACATGCAAATGTACAACCCCATTCAGGTTCTCAAGCTAATATGGCAGTGTATTTAGTTGCTTTAGAGATGGGAGATACTGTGCTTGGAATGAATTTAAGTCATGGTGGTCATTTAACTCACGGTGCTTCAGTTAATTTTAGTGGTAAGTTTTATAACTTTATCGATTATGGCGTAGATAAAGAAACTGAAAGAATTAATTATGATGAAATTCGTGAATTGGCACAGAAACATAAGCCTAAATTAATTGTAGCTGGTACGTCAGCGTATTCTAGACAATTAGATTTTAAGAAATTTAAAGAAATTGCTGATGAAGTTGGTGCTAAATTAATGGTTGATATGGCACACATTGCAGGTTTAGTAGCAACTGGATTACATCCTAATCCTGTAGAATATGCTGACTTTGTTACCAGTACAACTCATAAAACGTTGAGAGGACCACGTGGAGGCCTGATTCTTTGCAAGGAAAAGTATAAAAAAGAGATAGATAAGACAATATTTCCTGGAATTCAAGGTGGACCACTAGAACATGTGATTGCTGCAAAAGCTGTTGCTTTTGGAGAAGCTTTAGAACCAGATTTCAAAGTGTATCAAGAACAAGTCATTAAAAATGCTAAAACTTTAGCTGAAACACTTCAAAATGAAGGATTTAGAATTGTTTCAGGAGGTACAGATAATCATCTAATTTCAGTAGATGTGAAACAATCAGTTAATTTAACGGGTAAACAGGCTGAAGAAACATTAGATTCAATTGGTATTACATGTAATAAAAATACAATACCTTTTGATCAGGAGAAACCATTCGTTACAAGTGGAATTAGACTAGGCACTCCTGCTGCAACGACGCGTGGTTTTGATGAAGTAGCATTTAAAGAAGTTGCTTTAATTATCAGTACAGCATTAAAAAATTCAAATGACCAAGCAAAATTGAAAGAAGCTAGTGATAGAGTAAAACAATTGACTCAACAATATCCGCTATATGAATAACAACATAAATGGAGGAAATGAATTATGAGTAAAGTACATGTATTTGATCACCCACTCATTCAACATAAATTGAGTTACATTCGTGATAAAAATACTGGAACAAAAGAATTTAGAGAGCTTGTTGATGAAGTAGGTATGCTAATGGCATATGAAGTTACAAGAGATTTACAATTGCAAGATGTAGAAATTGAAACACCTGTAACAACTATGACAGCAAAACGATTAGCTGGAAAAAAATTAGCAATTGTACCTATTTTAAGAGCAGGATTAGGGATGACAGATGGTGTATTAAGCTTAGTTCCAGCTGCTCGTGTAGGACATATTGGTTTGTATCGTGATCCTAAAACATTAAAAGCAGTAGAATATTTTGCTAAATTACCTCAAGATATCGATGAACGTGAAATTATAGTAGTTGATCCAATGTTAGCTACAGGCGCTTCAGCAATCGAAGCAATCAATTCACTAAAAAATCGAGGTGCAAAGAATATTCGTTTTATGTGTTTAATTGCTGCACCTGAGGGTGTTGAAAAAATGCAAGAAGCGCATGAAGATGTTGATATCTATATTGCAGCTTTAGATGAAAAACTTAATGAAAAAGCATATATTATACCTGGTTTAGGAGATGCTGGGGATAGATTATTTGGTACTAAATAGTACTATAGGAGTAAATATTATGAGAAAGATTATGACAGTCTTTGGTACAAGACCGGAAGCAATTAAAATGGCACCTTTAGTTAAAGCACTTGAAAAAGATTCAATGCTAGAACCAATTATTGTTGTAACTGCTCAACATAGAGAAATGCTTGATTCAGTTTTAAAAACATTCAACATAAAACCACATTATGATTTGAATATCATGAAAAAAGGGCAAACTCTTTCAGAAATAACAGCTAAATCTATTATTCAACTTGAGCAAATTATGAAAAAAGAATGTCCAGATATGGTACTTGTTCATGGTGATACAACAACTACTTTTTCTGGCGCATTAGCAGCATTTTATAATCATACATCTGTAGGCCACGTAGAAGCTGGTCTTAGAAGTGGGAATAAATATGCGCCTTTTCCAGAAGAAATAAATCGGCAGATGGTTAGTAATATTGCCGATTTACACTTTGCTCCTACTATTGGTGCAAAACGCAATCTAATTCAAGAAAACAAAGATAAGACATCTATAGTGATTACTGGCAATACTGCCATTGATACACTAAATTTTACAATTAATAAAAATTATACTTCTGAGTTGATAGAAAAGCATAAAAATAAAAAAATTGTATTGCTGACCGTTCATCGTAGAGAGAATATTGGAAAACCTATGGAACATATTTTCAAAGCAGTTAGAGATATCGTTGAAGATATTGAAGACGTTGTAGTAGTTTTTCCTTTACATATGAATCCCGAAGTTAGAAAACTATCATACGCTTATTTAGAAAATCATCCAAGGATAGAGCTTATTGAACCATTAGATGTTGTCGATTTTCATAATTTTGCTAATCATGCTTATTTAATTTTGACTGATTCTGGAGGCATTCAAGAAGAAGCACCATCATTAAATAAACCAGTTTTAGTTCTTAGAGATGTAACTGAAAGACCTGAAGGTGTAGAAGCTGGAACATTAAAAGTAATTGGAACAGAGTATACACATGTGTATCAAGAAATAAGAAAATTATTAAAGAACAAACAAGTTTATAATAATATGGCCTATGCTCAAAATCCTTATGGAGATGGAAAGGCATCTGAACGTATATGTGATAGTATTAAATACTATTTAGGATTAACTGAAGAAATACCTAAAGAATTTGAAAAGTTAAAAAATTGTTGATTTATTTGTGAACATTTTATGACAATATTGGTGTTAAATTAAACAACAATTTGAATAGAATTGACACATAAATTACCCTATATTATTATTAAAATTGTATGAGTGGAACGGTTTCCATGATTGTCATAAGTTTTGGAGGCACAAAGAATGAAACGGTTCAGCATCATATTTAGACAATTCATTCAATATTACATTTATTTTTTAATATTGTTAAGTATTTTGTATATTATTAAATCTAATTCTTTTTTATTAGGCTTAATAATTGGGACACTTGGCTCTCTAATCAACACATACATTTTTGAGATATATCTTTCTAGGGCAAAACAACCAGATAATATACATATTTCTACAGGTAATGTATGGAGATACTTAGTCGCAATTATTGCATGTATAGTATGGGTTGTCTTTAAAGAGAATGTAAATATCATTGGTATAATGATAGGCCTTATGATTTCTTATGTATTAATCATTTTTCGCCCTCTCTTGCTAAAATAGTAAACTATATACAGAAAGAGGTGAGTACATGGATCACAAATCCCCACTCGTAAGTTGGAATGTGTTTGGATTTGATATTGTTTTCAACTTAGCAAGTATTATGATGCTTATTATTACTGCTATTATTGTTTTTATAATAGCTATTGTTTGTACGCGTAATCTTAAGAAAAGACCTAGTGGCAAACAAAACTTTATCGAATGGATTTTCGATTTTGTAAGAGGCATTATTGAGAGTAACATGGCTTGGAAAAAAGGTGGTCAATTTCACTTCTTGGCGGTAACATTAATTTTATTTATTTTTGTTGCCAATATGCTAGGTTTACCATTTGCAATTGTTACACATGATCATTATTTATGGTGGAAATCTCCAACTGCTGACGCGACTGTAACGTTGACGTTATCTACGATGATGATTTTATTAACACATTACTATGGTGTTAAAATGCGTGGAACAAAAGCATATGTTGGTAATTACTTTAAACCTTTCTGGCCATTAGCAATTATTAATGTCTTTGAAGAATTCTCTTCAACATTAACACTAGGTTTACGTCTTTACGGTAATATTTTTGCTGGTGAGTTACTATTATCACTGTTAGCTGGCCTGTTTTTCCAAAACGGCTGGGGCTGGATAATTAGTATTCCTGGCTTAATTATATGGCAAGGATTCTCAATCTTTGTCGGTACAATCCAAGCATATATCTTTATTATGCTATCTATGGTTTACATGTCCCATAAAGTTGCGGACGCACATTAACATAAACAAACATTTTAGGAGGAATTATTAATATGGGTTTAATCGCAGCAGCAATTGCAATCGGTTTATCAGCATTAGGTGCTGGTATCGGTAACGGTCTTATTGTTTCTAGAACAGTTGAAGGTGTAGCACGTCAACCAGAAGCACGTGGTCAATTAATGAGTATTATGTTCATTGGTATTGGTTTAGTTGAAGCATTACCAATCATCGGCGTTGTTATCTCATTCATGACATTATTCAGATAAGAAATGTTCGAGGCGAAGTCTCTTTGATCTTCGCCATTCGTTTTATTTAGTGGCAAAGTGATGATTAATAATGAAAGGAGTGTCAAATGCCAGTGAACGCATTAACTAATTCATTTGTTTTAGGTGCAACTACAGGTGGCGTTGAATGGGGAACAACAATTGTTACAATTATTACATTTATAATCCTATTAGCGTTATTGAAAAAATTTGCTTGGGGTCCATTAAAAGAAGTAATGGATAAACGTGAACGCGATATCAATAGAGATATTGACGAAGCTGAAGAAGCAAAATTGAATGCACAAAAACTTGAAGAAGAAAATAAAAAGACACTTAAAGAAACACAAGATGAAGTTCATCATATTCTTGAAGATGCAAGAATTCAAGCACGTAAACAACATGAAGAAATTATTAAAGATGCACATGAACGTGCAAACGGTATGATTGAAACAGCACAAAGTGAAATCAACAGTGAAAAAGAACGCGCTCTTGCAGATATTAATAATCAAGTTTCTGAGTTATCTGTTTTAATAGCTTCTAAAGTTTTACAAAAAGAAATTTCAGAACAAGATCAAAAAGGTCTCGTTGATAAGTATCTTAAAGAGGCAGGCGATAAATAATGGCAGATGTAGCAAAAAAATATGCTAAAGCTTTATTTGATGTCTCTATAGATAAAGATCGATTAGATTTAATGTATGAAGAATTACAAGAAGTTAGTCATGCAACTTTAAATTACATTGATGATTTAAAAGCAATTGATTCAAATCCTAATCAGCCTGCTTCTGAACGACGTAAATTCGCAGGTATTGTATTTGGGGATGCGAACTATTACTTAAAAAATATGCTAATGATTTTAGCAAATAATCGTCATTTAGCGCTTATCCATTCTATCTTTAAAGAATTTAAACATTTGTATGACCATCATTATAATCAAGGTGATGCTTTGGTTGAATCTGTATATCAATTGAATGAAGAAGAATTATCTCGTATTGAAAGAGTAATTCTTAACAAAACTAAATTGTCTAAAGTACATATTACAACTAAAATAAATCCTAACTTAATTGGCGGTTTTAGAGCAAAAGTTGGGACTACTGTATTAGATGGCAGTATAAAAAATGATTTAGAACAAATAGAGCGTAAATTTAAAAGAGTTAATTAAAAAAGAGGAGTGACATAGATGGCCATCAAAGCTGAAGAAATCAGTGCATTACTTCGCTCACAAATTGAAAACTATGAGTCAGAAATGTCTGTTGATGATGTAGGTACCGTCCTTCAAATTGGTGATGGTATTGCATTAATTCACGGATTAAATGATTGTATGGCTGGTGAGCTTGTAGAGTTTTCAAATGGAGTGCTTGGTTTAGCACAAAACCTTGAAGAATCAAATGTGGGTGTCGTAATCTTAGGACCTTATAGTGAAATTAGAGAAGGCGACGAAGTTAAACGTACTGGCCGTATCATGGAAGTGCCAGTAGGTGAAGAACTTATCGGACGTGTTGTAAATCCACTTGGTCAACCAATTGATGGACAAGGTCCTATCAATTCAACTAAGACACGCCCTGTTGAGCAAAAAGCAACAGGTGTTATGGATCGTAAATCAGTTGATGAACCATTACAAACTGGTATTAAAGCGATTGACGCATTAGTACCAATTGGTCGTGGACAACGTGAGTTAATCATTGGTGATAGACAAACAGGTAAAACAACGATTGGTATTGATACAATTTTAAACCAAAAAGGTTTAGATACAATTTGTATTTATGTAGCTATTGGTCAAAAAGATTCAACAGTACGTGCAAACGTTGAAAAATTACGTCAAGCTGGTGCTTTAGACTACACAATTGTTGTATCTGCATCAGCAGCGGAACCAGCACCATTATTATACATCGCCCCTTATTCAGGAGTAACAATGGGTGAAGAGTTCATGTTTAATGGAAAAAATGTACTTGTCGTATATGATGATTTAACTAAACAAGCAGCTGCTTATCGTGAATTATCATTATTATTACGCAGACCTCCAGGTCGTGAAGCGTATCCAGGTGACGTCTTCTACTTACACAGTAGATTATTAGAAAGAGCAGCTAAATTAAACGATGCACTAGGTGGCGGTTCAATTACAGCTTTACCTATCATTGAAACACAAGCTGGCGATATCTCTGCATATGTTCCAACCAACGTAATTTCAATTACTGACGGACAAATTTTCTTACAATCTGATTTATTCTTCTCAGGTGTACGACCTGCGATTAATGCTGGTCAGTCTGTATCACGTGTTGGTGGTTCAGCACAAATTAAAGCAATGAAAAAAGTTGCTGGTACATTACGTTTAGATTTAGCATCTTATCGTGAGTTAGAATCATTTGCACAATTTGGTTCTGATTTAGACGAATATACTGCTAAAAAATTAGAACGTGGTAAACGTACAGTTGAAGTTTTAAAACAAGATCAAAACAAACCACTTCCTGTTGAAAATCAAGTGTTAATTATTTATGCCTTAACAAAAGGTTATTTAGATGATATCCCTGTAGAAGACATTACACGTTTTGAAGATGAATTAAATAGTTGGTCTAAATCAAATGCTTCAGAATTATTAGGTGAAATCAGAGAAACTGGTAACCTTCCAGATGATGCTAAATTTGAATCAGCTATTAGTGAATTTAAGAAAAGTTTTAGCAAATCTGAATAACTAAACTTTAAATCAAAAAGGTGGTGAGATAATGGCTTCTCTTAAAGAGATAGATAGTCGTATTAAATCGACGAAAAAAATGAAACAGATTACCAAAGCGATGAACATGGTTTCAAGTTCTAAATTACGTCGAGCTGAAAAAAATACTAAGCAGTTCGAACCCTATATGGAAAAAATGCAAGATGCGATAACTGCTATTGCAGGCGCAAGTAAAAATTCAAATCATCCAATGTTAAGACCAAGACATATTCAACGTAGTGGTTACTTGGTTATTACAAGTGACAAAGGATTAGCGGGTGCTTATAGTTCGAATGTGCTTAAACGACTAATCAATGACATTAAAGAAAAACATACAAACAGTGATGAATATAGCATTATTGTTTTAGGTCAATCCGGTGTTGATTTCCTTAAAAATAGAGGTTATGAAGTTGAAAGTTCACTTGTTGATGTACCTGATCAACCTTCATTTAAATCAATACAAGCTATCGCTAAGCATGCGATTGACTTATTCAGTGAAGAACATATTGATGAACTTAAGATTTATTATAGCCACTATGTTAGTGTTCTTGAAAATAAACCTTCTGTTAGACAAGTTCTACCATTATCTCAAGATGATTCTAGTCAAGGCCAAGGTCAAATGTCGTCATATGAATTTGAACCAGATAAAGACTCAATCTTAAGAGTTATTCTTCCACAATATGTTGAAAGTTTAATCTATGGAACGATTCTTGATGCTAAGGCTAGTGAACATGCAGCACGTATGACTGCAATGAAAAATGCATCTGATAATGCAACTGAACTTATTGATGACTTATCATTACAATATAATAGAGCGAGACAAGCTGAAATCACTCAACAAATTACAGAAATTGTTAGTGGTTCTGCCGCACTTGAATAATATTTTAAAGGAGGAAACAACATGGGTAATGGCCGTGTAACTCAGGTTATGGGTCCTGTAATTGATGTTCGATTCGAACATAATGAAGTCCCTGAAATTAATAATGCCCTAATTATTGAAGTGCCCAAAGATGATGGCACATTCAAATTAACATTAGAAGTTGCATTGCAATTAGGTGATGATGTTGTTCGTACTATTGCAATGGATTCAACTGATGGTGTTCAACGTGGTATGCAAGTTGTGAATACTGGTAAAGATATTAGTGTTCCTGTGGGTGAAGAAACACTTGGACGTGTGTTTAACGTTTTAGGAGAAACAATAGATTTAAATGAAAAATTAGATAGTTCTGTTAGACGTGATCCAATTCATCGTCGTCAACCTAATTTTGATGAATTATCTACTGAAGTAGAAATTCTTGAAACAGGTATTAAAGTTGTAGACTTATTAGCACCTTATATTAAAGGTGGTAAGATTGGTTTATTCGGTGGTGCCGGCGTAGGTAAAACTGTATTAATTCAAGAGTTAATCAATAATATCGCTCAAGAACATGGTGGTATTTCTGTATTCGCTGGTGTAGGTGAACGTACTCGTGAAGGTAACGACTTATACTATGAAATGAGCGATAGTGGCGTTATCAATAAAACTGCCATGGTATTTGGACAAATGAATGAGCCACCAGGTGCGCGTATGCGTGTTGCTTTATCTGCATTGACAATGGCTGAATATTTCCGTGATGAACAAGGTCAAGATGTACTTTTATTCATTGACAATATTTTCCGCTTTACTCAAGCTGGTTCTGAAGTTTCAGCATTATTAGGACGTATGCCTTCAGCTGTAGGTTATCAACCAACATTAGCAACTGAAATGGGTCAATTACAAGAACGTATTACATCTACTAATAAAGGTTCAGTCACTTCAATTCAAGCAGTATTCGTTCCTGCCGATGACTATACTGACCCAGCACCAGCAACTGCGTTCGCGCATTTAGATGCAACAACAAACTTAGAACGTAAATTAACTGAAATGGGTATTTATCCTGCGGTAGACCCATTAGCTTCAACTTCTAGAGCTTTAGAACCATCTATTGTTGGACAAGAACATTATGAAGTTGCACGTGAAGTTCAATCTACATTACAAAAATACAGAGAATTACAAGATATCATTGCAATTTTAGGTATGGATGAATTATCTGAAGAAGATAAATTAACAGTAGAACGTGCGCGTAGAATTCAATTCTTCTTATCACAAAACTTCCATGTGGCTGAACAATTTACTGGTCAAAAAGGTTCTTATGTTCCAGTTAAAACAACTGTAGCGGACTTTAAAGATATCTTAAATGGTAAATATGATCATATTCCTGAGGATGCGTTCCGTTTAGTTGGAAGTATGGATGATGTTATTGCTAAAGCTAAAGATATGGGTGTTGAAGTTTAAACTAATTAGGAGGTAAAGATAATGAACACAGTAAATCTTGATATTGTCACTCCTAATGGTTCAGTCTACGAAAAAGATGATGTTGAACTCGTTGTATTTCAAACTACTGCGGGCGAAATAGGTATCATGAGTGGACATATTCCGACAGTTGCCGCATTAAAGATAGGCCATATTAAAGTTAAGTTTAAGAATGGTACTGAGTATATAGCTGTTAGTGGTGGCTTTGTTGAAATTAGACAACATAAAGTATCTGTCATTGTTCAAACAGCTGAAACAGCTAGTGAGATTGATGTAGAAAGAGCTAAGTTGGCTCGTCAAAGAGCTCAGTCTCATTTAGATGAAGAGGATAACAGTGACATTAACCGAGCTAAACGCGCATTAGCTAGAGCGGAAAACCGTCTGCGTGTAGCTGAATTAAAATAATGATTAAATTAAATGATGTGGGATAATATTTATGATGAATATATTATTTCAATTTAGTGAGAATGGTTAATGAAAAAGTAACAGATATTAAAATATTATTGGTTTAGTTAATTATTCTTAATATATTAAAAGAGTTTGAGACATTTAATGGTGTTTCAAGCTCTTTTTTTATTGTAAATAAAAGAACTTAGAATGATAATAACTTTAAATTTTTATTTTAGTTACTTTTATTAAATATCGTAACGTTCTTATGTATCATTATTAACTTTTTTAATGTACAATATATTACAGAAATCTTTAAGGAGAGAAAAGAATGGAATATGTTGGGCAATTTGCAATAATACATCTATTTTTACATGTAATATGTATATGTATTGCGTACTGGGCATTACATTCTCTCAGATTAGATCAATTTTTTAAAAAAGGATATTCAACACAACTGCAAGTGTGTATGATTTTCTTAGCAATTTTAATGGGTACTGCAGTAAGTAACTTTATCGTGGATTTATTACAGTATTCTACACAAATTAAATATTTATTTTAAAAAATGAATTTCTACTAATTAACTAAAAATGTAGATATACTAATTAAATAAGTAATTCAAAATGGGAAATGTTATAAGAAATAGGAGTTTAATGTGGAGGATTAATATGGATAAGATAATTATAAATGGAGGCAATCACCTTACTGGTGAAGTTCAAGTAGAAGGAGCTAAAAATGCTGTATTACCTGTCCTTACAGCATCGTTATTAGCGTCTGAAGGACAAAGTAAATTAACCAATGTGCCAGATTTAAGTGATGTTGTTACTATCAATAATGTTTTATCTACTTTAAATGCTAAAGTGGATTATGATAAAGAAAACGGATCAGTTACAGTTGATGCTTCTGCTACACTAAATGAAGAAGCGCCTTATGAATATGTGAGTAAAATGAGAGCAAGTGTGTTAGTAATGGGACCTTTATTAGCACGTTTAGGTCATGCAATCGTTGCATTACCAGGTGGCTGTGCAATTGGTGCTCGTCCAATTGAACAACATATCAAAGGTTTTGAAGCCTTAGGTGCAGAAATTCATTTAGAAAACGGAAATATATACGCAAGCACTAAAGAGGGATTGAAAGGTGCAAATATTCATCTAGATTTTCCAAGTGTAGGTGCAACTCAAAATATTATAATGGGTGCTTCTTTAGCACAAGGAAAAACAGTTATCGAAAATGTAGCTAAAGAACCTGAAATTGTAGATTTAGCTAATTATATCAATGAAATGGGTGGTAACGTTGTTGGTGCTGGTACAGATACCATTACTATCCATGGTGTTGAAAAATTAACGGGCGTTGAACATGCAATTATACCTGATCGTATTGAAGCAGGTACACTTATTATCGCAGCAGCAATTACAAGAGGAGATGTTTTTGTAAAAGGTGCTGTTAAAGAACATATGACAAGTTTAATTTATAAATTAGAAGAAATGGGAGTTAACCTCGATTTTAATGAGGAAGGTGTACATGTTACTACAAATGGTGAACTTCAACCTGTAGATATTAAAACACTGCCTCATCCAGGTTTCCCTACAGATATGCAATCACAAATGATGGCATTATTATTAACAGCTGAAGGCCATAAAGTGGTAACTGAAACAGTATTTGAAAATAGATTTATGCATGTTGCAGAATTTAGAAGAATGAATGCTAATATTAATGTAGAAGGTAGAAGTGCTAAAATAGAAGGTAAAAGTCAACTACAAGGTGCTCAAGTAAAAGCTACGGATTTAAGAGCAGCCGCAGCTCTTATTTTGGCTGGTTTAGTGGCAGAAGGTACAACTCAAGTGACAGAACTTAAACACTTAGATCGTGGTTATGTTAATTTCCATGAGAAGTTAAAATCACTTGGTGCAGATATCAAAAGAGTCGATGACTAATTTTTAAATAGATTTGAGGTAATAGTTATGGAAACAATTTTTGATTATAATGAAATAAAAAAAATCATTCCTCATAGACAACCTTTTTTACTTATTGATCGTATTGTTGAATATGAAGAAGGAAAGCGTTGTGTAGGTTTAAAACAAGTTTCAGGAAACGAACCGTTTTTCCAAGGACATTTTCCTGATTATGCAGTTATGCCTGGCGTTCTCATTACAGAAGCTTTGGCACAAACTGGAGCGGTAGCTATGTTAAATAGTGAAGAAAATAAAGGTAAAATTGCATTATTTGCTGGGATTGATAAATGTAGATTTAAAAAACAAGTGACACCTGGTGATACTTTAATGTTAGAAGTTGAAATTACAAAAATTAAAGGTCCTATTGGAAAAGGTACAGCAAAAGCTACTGTTGATGGACAACTTGCTTGTAGTTGTGAACTTACTTTTGCTATTCAAGATGCGTAATTAAAATAAGAGTAGTAGCGAAATCATTCATTTCGTTACTACTCTATTTTTATCTTTCAAATTTTTCTTCTTTTAATTTCGGTTTAGATTGCATCATTCTGTTAAATGTAATTTTTAATTCTTCTCCAGATAATCCTTCATCAATAAGTTGTTCTAATAGTGTTTCTGCGTATACCTGACGGTGTGTATAAATATGACACTCGAAAATAATTGATATTTTCCTTTCAAATAGAGAGATATGTTTTATTGTTGCATCAAACAATGCTGGATCGTTAGAAGGTCTAGTAATCACTACTCTGATATCTAATACTGTTTGTGATTCATAAAATTTTTGCATGATATCATAATGTGTATCTGAAATTACAATTTCTAGGAGCCAACCTGTACCACTATTTTCTTTATTTATAATAACACCATCATAAAGTTCAAATTCTGAAATCCTGTTATCATCGCTTACTATTTGGAATCGAACTGCTTTAAAAGTCTTCATAACATGTCTCCCATACTCTTAAACATTTTTAAATTATATGATTATTGTTTTTTTGTTAAATAAGTCGTCTCATATCTTAATATTTTTCTTAAATATATCAGATATTAATACTAAAAAGGGAAGAAATCTAAAAAAATAGCTTTTTGACGTTATATTCAATTCTATTTAATATAAAGATATAAGGAGGTGACACATGTTAAATAAGATAGTAATCGTTGGTCGTATGACTAAAGATGCAAAAATTTATGATAATGAGGAGGTGAAAATCGCAACGTTTAGTGTGGCTACTGAACGCAATTATAAAGATGAAAATGATGAAATAGCGTGTGATTATATATTTTGTAAAGCATTTGGTAAGATGGCTAGCAACATTGAAAAATATACTTCTCAAGGATCTTTAGTAGGTATTACTGGCCAAATGCGTTCTCGTAAATATGAAAAGGAAAAACAAACTCACTTTGTCACAGAATTATATGTTGAAACAATTAAATTTATGTCCCCTAAATTAAATAATGAAAAACTCTCAGATAGCTCACTAAATACAGACACTTATCCATTTGATAATCTCGAATTAATGAATATAAAATAAAACTCTCTATTTTTAATACTCCAAACCTTTCCAATTAATATAAAATAAGTCTTTCAATTATACTCAAATATACTCAAGAGGTCGGTATAAATATTCCGACCTCTTTAACTATGTATAAGACATTAGATACAACTCATTCATTGAATGATAAAAAAGACAGTGTATTTTTCTGAAATATTACAAAGTAATTACAGTTGGTTCTTTTATTATATATCTAATAAACACTGCCATTAAAGTGTTTATAGTATATATATAAGAAAAATTATTTACAAATCTATGTAATTTTAATGTAAAATAAGTATATTTTTTTTATTTCACTGTAACCTGCTAAGCTTTTTTAGATGTTAGAGTAGTATCCGTAAAATATTTAAGAAAACAAATGACTTAGGAGGATTATACTATTATGAAAAAGACAATTATTGCATCTTCATTAGCAGTAGGCTTAGGATTAGTAGCAGGAAACGTAAGTCATGCTGATGCAAGTGAAAATCAAATTAATAAAGAAAAATTAGCTCAATTAGCGGAATCTAACGATCAATCATTAAATCAACATCCTATTCAAGAAGGAGCTTATAATTACCAATTTAATTTAAATGGTAAAACTTATCATTTTTGGTCAGATGGAACATATTTTAAATGGGAATATTATCCATCAAACGGTTCAACTGTAAATAGTGCTAATCAAAATGTAGCTTCAACTCAATCAGCACAAAATGTATCTTTCCAAAATAATAATTATAATCATATAAATCAATCAGCTTCAACTTCAAATGTAAGTCAACACTATGCAAATGAAGCTCAAACACAACAAGCACCAAAAACAACACAAACTAAACAAGCAACTCAAACACAACAAGCACCTGCTAATGCAACTACAAATCAACCTAAACAATCAACAAGTGGTTCATCTGTAAATGTAAATAGTCATTTACAACAAATCGCTCAACGCGAATCAGGTGGAGATATTCATGCCATCAACCCTTCTTCTGGTGCAGCAGGTAAATATCAATTCTTACAATCTACTTGGGATTCAGTAGCACCAGCACAATATAAAGGTGTATCACCAGCACAAGCACCTGAAAGTGTTCAAGATGCTGCGGCAGTAAAACTTTATAATACTGCAGGTCCATCTCAATGGGTTACAGCGTAAAACTTAATAAATAATTTACTAGTGCCTGAGACAATATGAGTTGTCTTAGGCATTTTTATATATATTGATAGTAATGACTGAATTTAGAAAGATTTCTGTACTATTCTTTATTTATTATATTTATAATAATAGTTGTATGAATTAAACTTATTTCAATGAATAATCTTTTTTATTTGAATTATAACAATGGTTTTGTTATGGTTAAATTAAACTAAAGACTACTAGGGGAGCCATGGAACATGGCTGAGATGAAGCATTCAGACCCTTATAACCTGATTTGGTTAATGCCAACGTAGGAAAGTAGTAATACATATTCATTCATTCTATTTTTTTGAATATTGACTACATTTCTACGTTGAAATGTAGTTTTTTTATTTAAGGAGGAATAGTTAATGAGTTTTTCAGATGAATTAAAGCAAGCGTCAAAGCCAATTATTGAAGAGATTTATAATGATGGTTTTATTCAAGATTTATTAAAGGGAAAATTATCAAAACAAGCAGTACGCCAATACTTACGTGCTGATGCTTCTTATTTAAAAGAATTTACTAATTTATATGCTTTACTTATTCCTAAAGCACCTACTATGAAAGAAGTGAAATTCTTAGTAGAGCAAATTGAATTTATGTTAGACGGCGAAGTAGAAGCCCATGAAATTTTAGCGGACTATATTAATGAACCTTATGAAGAAATTGTAAAAGAAAAAGTGTGGCCACCTAGTGGAGATCATTACATTAAACATATGTATTATCATGCTTATACACACGAAAATGCTGCATACACTATAGCTGCAATGGCACCATGTCCTTACGTATATGAAGTGGTTGCTAAATGGGGATTAGAAGATTCAAATCTTAATAGAGATGCACTTACTGCTAAGTGGTTTGATTTTTATAGCACTGAAATGGCACCTTTAATTGAAGTATTTGACCGTTTGTTAAATGAACTTACAGAACATTGTACCGAACAGGAAAAAAGAGAAATTAAAGAAGCATTTTTACAAAGTACTGTACATGAACGTCACTTCTTTAATATGGCATACATTGATGAAGAATGGGATTTTGGAGGAGCAAATCATGAATAAACCTAAGATTGCGTTAACAATTGCTGGTACTGACCCTTCTGGTGGCGCAGGAGTTATGGCAGATTTAAAATCATTCCATGCTTGTGGCGTATATGGAATGGCTGCTATTACAAGTATTGTGGCTCAAAATACTAAAGGAGTTCAACATATCCATAATCTAGAAACTAGTTGGGTTAAAGAACAATTAGATAGCGTATTTGATGATGAATTACCTCACGCAATTAAGACTGGAATGATTGCTACACATGAAACGATGGAACTGATTCAAACGTATTTAAAAAATCATAGCAATATTCCCTATGTTATCGATCCAGTTATGCTAGCAAAAAGTGGTGATTCCTTAATGGATGATGAAACAAAAAAACATCTTCAGAAAACGCTCTTACCATTAGCGGATGTCGTTACTCCTAACATTCCAGAAGCTGAAGAAATTACTGGCTTGAAAATTGATACTGAAGATAATATTCGTAAAGCAGGTCATATATTTATAAATGAAATAGGAAGTAAAGGTGTAGTAATTAAAGGCGGTCATTCTGCTGATTTAAATAATGCTAAAGACTTTTTATTTACTAAAGATGATGTCTATACTTTTGAAGAGAAGCGATTTAATACGCAACATACTCATGGTACAGGTTGCACATTTTCAGCTGTTATCACAGCCGAACTAGCTAAAGGTAAAACAATTTATGAAGCTGTAAAAAAAGCTAAAAAATTTATTTCATTAAGTATTGAACATACACCTGAAATCGGTCAAGGACGCGGCCCGGTAAACCATTTTGCTTATATGAAGAAAGTAGGTTTAGACGATGAATAGTTTAGAAAAGATAAGACAAGAGAATCCACTAGTAGTCTGTTATACCAATGATGTGGTTAAAAATTTCACTGCGAATGGACTCTTGAGTATTGGTGCAAGTCCAGCAATGAGTGAAGCTCCAGAAGAAGCAGAAGAGTTCTATAAAGTAGCAGGGGCACTGCTTATAAATATTGGAACATTAACTAAAGCAAATGAAAAAGATATTTTAGAAATTGGAAAAATTGCTAATCAACAAGGTACACCCATTGTATTTGATCCAGTTGCTGTAGGCGCATCAACATATCGTAAACAATTCTGTGAAACTTTTCTTTCTGAAATAAATGTTTCTGTGATTAAAGGAAATGCATCTGAAATTCTTACTTTAGTAGATTCAAATACTACAATGAAAGGCACTGATGGGGAAACAGACTTAGATGTAGTGACAATTGCTAAAAAAGCTTATGAAAAATATCAAACAGCAATTGTTATTACAGGTAGAGAAGATGTTATTATTCAAGATAATCAAATTGTCAAACTATCAAATGGTTCTCCATTACTGGCAAAAATCACAGGCGCTGGTTGTTTATTAGGCGGTTTAGTTGCTGGATTTTTATTTAGAAATACACATCCATCATTACAAGTATTAGAAGAATCAGTAAGTTATTATAATATCGCCGCAGAGATTGCTGAAAAAAGTGAAAAGGTTAATGGACCTGGAACATTCTTATCTCAATTACTTGATGAAATGTATCAACTTAACTATGATACTTATAAACAATTTGTAAAACGTGAAGAGGTTTAAATATGTTTGATTCAAAAAGTTTACAAGTTTATTTTATATGTGGAACACAAGACATCATCGGTGATCAAAACATTAAAGATGTTTTAAAAGCAGCATTAGAATCAGGAATTACTTTATTTCAATTTCGTGAAAAAGGACCAAATGCTTTAGTAGGGGATGAAAAAGAAGCCTTAGCTAAGGAATTGAAAACACTTTGCCATGAGTATAAAGTACCTTTTCTCATTAATGATGATGTGGATTTAGCTGAAAAGATTGATGCAGATGGTATACATGTAGGTCAAGATGACGAAATAATTGCTTCTTTTGCTAATCGTTTTAAAAATAAAATTATAGGATTAAGTGTAGGAAACGTAAAGGAATATCAACAATCAGATTTAGAACACGTAGATTATATAGGTGTAGGTCCAATGTATGAGACATCTTCAAAATCTGATGCAAGTGCCCCTGTAGGCCCTGAAATGATTGCAACATTAAAAAATATTAATCCAAGCTTACCTATGGTTGCTATAGGTGGTATTACTGAAGATAATTGTGAGCCTATAGCTAAAGAAGGCGCTGATGGTGTGTCAGTTATTTCGGTCATTACACATAGTCAAAATATTGACAAGACTGTTAATAAATTAAAGCACTATTTCAAATAAATATCTCTTTTTTTTCAGTTTTTGTTTTCTAGTACACCCTATCTATGATAAAATTATTTCTATGTGAATATATCAATAGAGGTGTAAAAATGAAGAAGAAAGCGCTACTACCTTTGTTATTAGGGGTAATGGTCTTTTTAGCTGGATGTGACTATTCCAAATCTAGTAATAGAAATGGATTTTTCTACAATACATTCGTTGAACCAATGGCTAAAATTTTACATTGGTTAGGCCATTCTGTTTTTCATGATGATTATGGTATTGCAATCATCGTTTTAGTATTAGTTATTCGTATTATCTTATTGCCTTTCATGCTATCAAACTATAAAAATAGCCATATGATGCGTGAAAAAATGAAAATTGCTAAACCTGAAGTAGAAGGTGTACAAGAAAAAGTGAAACGTGCACGTACTCAAGAAGAAAAAATGGCAGCTAATCAGGAAATGATGGAAGTTTATAAAAAATATGACATCAATCCTATGAAGAGTGCTTTAGGTTGTTTACCTGTTTTAATTCAAATGCCTATCGTTATGGGATTATATTTCGTATTGCGTTATCGTATTGGTGGCGGTATTACAGAACATCCACATTTCTTATGGCTTAATTTAGTACATCCTGATATTTGGATTACTATTATTGCCGGTGTGTTATACTTTATCCAAGCATGGGTGTCAAGTAAACAAATGCCTGAAGAACAACGTCAAATGACTTATATGATGATGATCGTTTCACCTATTATGATTATTTGGATTTCATTAAGTTCAGCTTCGGCACTAGGTTTATATTGGTCTGTCAGTGCGGCATTCTTAATTATTCAAACATTCTTTGCAAATAAACATTATGAAAAAGTTGCAAAACAAGAAATTGGACCTATGGTTGAGGCACATAAAGAAAATAATTCAAATAAAAAAGGTAAAAATACGCAAGTCGTTTCTAAAAATAATAAGAAGAAAAAATAATATAAGTATAATACGATAAAAAAGAGGCTGGGACATAAAGTATCTGTA
>NZ_KV827208.1:0-20047 GCF_001836075.1 Staphylococcus sp. HMSC035D11 | reverse complement strand
TTAGAAATTATGTCCCAGCCTCTTTTTTTATTCTTCTAAGTGCCACTCGCTATAAAATTGAGATAAAAATAGTTTCATAAATTGATGACGTTCTTCAGCTAGTTGAGATCCTGTTTGTGTGTGCATTAATTTTTTTAATTTTAATAACTTATCATAGAAGTGTCTAATAGCAGAAGGAGGTAAATCAACCATATCTTTTTCTGAAGGAATTGAGTGATAGGGAGATTCTGTCCACATTGGCTCATTGAAATGTCCAGAAAATTGAAACGTTCTTGCGATACCTATAGCACCAATTGCATCTAAGCGATCAGCATCTCTAACGATTTGTCCTTCGATTGGAAGTGTAACATCGTTATTTCTACCATTTCGATAACTCAAATGTTTGATAATAAAAATAATATTCTTTTGAACAGTATCATCCAATTCTATTTTTTTAAAAAATTGATGTAATTCGCTTAAAGCATGGTGTTTATCAGTCAATTTATCATCTATGACGTCATGCAATAGAGCTGACAATACTATTGTAAGAAAATCGCCTTGATGTTCTTGTTTGGCAATATATTTAGCTAATAATGTGACACGTTCAATATGTGCAATATCATGTCCAGAGTAATCATTTTTATGAAATTGGTACATATATTCTTTAGCTAATAATATTTGTTCTGCTTGATTCATAAACTACTCCTTTAAAAACATGTATTGAATGCGTTTAAAGAATTGGTGATAATAATTGAGATATGCCTTCTTTAAACTTAATCCAAGTACTACGTTGATTATATAATTCTTTAGTCAACTCATATGAGACTTTCATATCTTTAATAAATGCTTTTTTAAGTTGAAGAGAAATATCTTCGTCATAAATGAACGCATTCACTTCGAAATTTAATGTAAAACTACGATTATCCATATTTGCTGTACCTACAGTAGCGATTTCATCATCGACAATGAGTGTTTTTGAATGTAGAAATCCATTATTATATTGATAAATTTTAACACCTGCGTCTAATAAAGAAGCGGCATTTTTTAATGTAGCCCAATAAACAAAAGGATGATCGGGTTTACAAGGAATCATTAAATTAACTTCAACTCCACCTAAAGCGGCAATTTTTATGGCATCAATAAAAGCTTGATCAGGAATAAAATAAGGTGATTGAATATAAATAGAATGTTTTGCTGACATAAACATTTTTAAATAGCCATATTTAATTTGTTCCCAGTCTTCATCAGGACCACTTGAAGCGATTTGAACACCAATCTCGCCGCCTGAATCTACATCAGGAAAATATCTATCTTCATAGCTGATATTGTCACGTGTTGATTGTGAATTCCAATCTAAGATGAATCTTAATTCTAATGCATTGACAGAATCACCTTCAAGTCTTAAATGAGTATCTCTCCAATAACCAAATTTTTTATCTTTACCAAGGTATTCATCACCAACATTAAACCCCCCAACATAGCCAATCTTGCCATCTATAATTACAATTTTTCTATGATTACGATTATTCATTCTTAAATTGATTAAGGGCAATTTGGAAGGGAAGAAGGCTTCTGCGTGTCCACCTTTGTCTTTAAACTGTTTCAAATCTTTCTTGCGTAATGTTCTTGAGCCCATGTCATCATATAACATTTTAACTTCTATACCATCTTCAAGTCTGTCTTCGAGTGACTTTAAAATACGACGTCCAAGACCATCACTTTTGAAAATATAGTATTGAATATGTATATAATCTTTAGCATTCTGAATATCTTTAATTAATGCGTCAAATTTAGCATGACCATCTGTAAAGATTTTTATACTGTTATCAGTAGTTAAGAATGCAGCATTATTATAGAGTAACATGTGCACCATTTCTTTAAACTTAACAATTTGATGATTACCTTTAGAAAAATCATCTTTTTCAAGTGCATTTAATTGCTCATCAACTATCATAGATAAACCTTTACGATCTTCTTTTTTTAATTTAAAAATATGTTTGCGTTGTATTTGACGCCCTAATAATAGATATAAAATAAATCCTACTATCGGTAGAAATACAAGAACTAAAAGCCACGCCCAAATTGAACCTGCACTACGACGTTCCATGAAGATAATGATAAATGCAAAAATCAAGTTTAATATAAAGGCAGTGATTAATATGATGTTAATAATTAAAGAAGAGTGTGAGAAAGATAATTGCACGATCTCTACCATATTAATTAATTGAACCTCCTAAATCGTTTAAAATTAATGTACTAACAAATATTGTACCATGCACTATAATAAATGGTATGATTAATTTTTAAAATAAAAATGTATAATTGACGTAATAAAGAGGAGATTATACGATGATATAGAAGCTATTGAAAGGGTGAATTAGTTGGAAAATCAAAATCATGCCCACCATTCTGAGCAAGTTAAATTAAATTTAAAATCTCGATTAAATCGAATAGAAGGACAAGTTAAAGCAATTAATCGAATGATTGATGAAGACGTCTACTGTGATGATGTATTAACTCAGATAAGAGCAACACGTTCAGCACTTAATAGTGTTGCTACTAAGTTACTAGAACATCACATGAAAAGTTGTATTATGGAAAAAATAAATCAAGGTACTGAAGAAGAAGCAATGGAAGAACTACTAGTGACATTTCAAAAACTAGTGAAAGATTAGTTAGGAGATTGTAATATGTTAAACCGTAATATTGTATTTATAGATAACATTGAAACAAAGGAACAAGCACAAATGTTAAATGAACGTTTGTTAAATATGATTGGAGTACATACGGTATCAATCGATATAGGAAGAAATATGGTTAATGTTGAATATGAAACACCTACTAATTTAAATAGTATTGAAAAAGAAATTTATGACGCTGGATTTAAAGTACTTTCATAATAAAAAGCTTTAGTGTAACTTAAATAATTTAAAATAATTTTCAAATATGGTAGTAAAGCATGACTAATTAGGGTAGTATATCAGTGAAGGTCAAAAAACGAGGTGAGATACCATGAACAAATCAGATAAGTTACAAAATGTAGTCAAATTATTATCATCTTTAGGCGTCAATATCAAAAAAACAAAATCTCGTTTCGACATTATTAATACTTTGCCTACCACAAAAACCGTTACTCAAGAACTTAAATAATATGTGATTGAAAAAAGTCTGAGACATTATTAGTTGTCTCAGACTTTTTTATATGTTGGAGATACATTATCGAAGTGGAACGATAATGTCAAAATGAGTTTTGTCCCATTCTCTTTTATACTATTTTCATGTTATTAACTGAATTAAAATATATTTATCACTAAGCATCTTTGGACGCTGGCTTTTGATGGTAATAAATAGAAAGTATAACACCAATACCTAGCATTAAACTCCATAATGCGCTACCACCATAACTAATAAACGGTAGTGGTATACCTGTAATAGGTAAAAGTTGGATTGTCATACCAATATTTTGCAAAATATGGAAGACGAGTAAAGAAATATAACCAATTAAAAATACCTTATTAAATGATGAAGTTGTTTTTATGGCTAAACGGATAAGATGGAAAATTAAAGCTAGGAATATAAGAAGTAATATCACTGCTCCAATAAATCCAATTTCTTCTCCAATGACAGAAAAAATAAAATCGGTATGGTTTTCTGGAATGTATACTTCTCCGTGATTATAACCTTTACCAAATAATTGACCGGATCCTACAGCTTTTAACGATTCCGTTAAATGGTAGCCATCTCCATTACTATAAGCATAAGGATTTAACCATGAATTGATTCGACCCATTTGGTACATTTTGATATGTAACGTTTTCTCAATCAGAGAGGGTTTATATATAATGGCTAAAATAATGCTACTTCCTAATACTGCTACAGTAATAAAGATAGGAGCAAGAATGCGCCATGTAATACTACTCACTAGCATGATTCCAACAATAATGGCACACAGAACCAATGTAGTTCCTAAATCATTCTGAAGTAAAATTAATATCATAGGTACCAGGGATATGCCAATGATTTTAAAAAATAAGATTAAATCAGTACGAAAAGATTTATTAAATGTAAATCGATTATGATTAGAAACGATTTTAGCCAATGCAAGTATCAAAATAATCTTCATAAATTCTGAAGGTTGAATACTAATTGGACCAAAAGCATACCAACTTTTAGCGCCATTAATAATAGGCGTAATAGGTGTTTCAGGAATGATTAATAAACCTAGTAGTAAGATACAAAAGAAGATATACCATATATATGTATTATTTTTTATTTTTTTGGGAGAAAAAATCATCACAATAAGTGCTAGTATTGCTCCTAAAATATAATAGATAATTTGACGAATACCAAAATTGGCACTATATTGGCCGCCACCCATAGCAGAACTGATTGTAGTCACACTAATGATGGCTAAAATCATTATTAATGCTATAAGTATCCAGTCAATTTTTCGAAGCCAATGTGTTGTAGGCTGTTGACGGGATGAATATTTCATAAAAAACTCCTTAAATTCTATGGAATAGTATATATAGATTTTACATGACTTTATATGATTATGCTACAAAATATAGAAGATGATATAAAGTCGAAGCAGTTTAATCTAAAAAATAACAATTAACATGAATGGACTATTCTTTAAGAAATATACATATTTTTATTTATTGGTAAATGCAAAAAACACTGATACTGTGATAATATGGACATTTAGAAAGAATAATTTAAATTACATATCGTTAATGAAAAGTATAATTAACAATTTAAACTTAATACATTATAGTATTATAATTATGATGAGAGAAACAAAAGCGTAATTAAACTTCAATTTATAAATGGCTTTTGTCATTATTTTTCTCGATGGAGGATATAAAACATGGTAAAAGAAAATATTTGTATCGTATATGGTGGTAAAAGTGCTGAGCATGATGTATCAATTTTAACAGCACAAAATGTATTAAATGCGATTAATAAAGACAAGTATCTTGTAGATATTATATATATTACAAATGATGGTCAATGGAAGAAAAAAGAAAATATTACAAAAAATATTAAAACTGTTGAAGAATTACATTTAGAAGACATAAGTCCTGGAGAAATTACATTACTTTTAAAAGAAAATGGGGAAGGAAGTAAATATGATGCTATTTTCCCATTATTACATGGACCAAATGGTGAAGATGGTACCATTCAAGGTTTATTTGAAGTGCTAGATTTACCATATGTAGGAAATGGTGTATTAGCTGCATCAAGTTCGATGGATAAATTAGTAATGAAACAATTGTTTGAACATCGCGGTTTACCACAACTACCTTATATTAGTTTTTTAAGAAGTGAATATGAAAAATATGAAGGTAATATTATTAAACTCGTTAATGATAAATTAACATACCCAGTATTTGTAAAACCTGCTAACCTTGGATCTAGTGTGGGTATTAGTAAATGTAATAATGAAGATGAACTTAAAAAAGGGATTGAAGAAGCATTTCAATTTGATCGTAAGTTAGTGATTGAACAAGGTATTATTGCACGTGAAGTGGAAGTCGCAGTTTTAGGTAATGATTATCCTGAAACAACATGGCCTGGAGAAGTAATTAAAGATGTTCAATTTTATGACTATAAGTCAAAATATAAAGACGGTAAAATCAGTTTACAAATTCCAGCAGATTTAGATGAAGAGGTTCAAATGACATTACGTAATATGGCATTAGAAGCATTTAAAGCTACAGATTGTTCTGGATTAGTACGTGCCGATTTCTTTGTGACGGAAGATAATCAAATCTACATAAATGAAACAAATGCGATGCCTGGTTTTACAGCATTTAGCATGTATCCAAGTTTATGGGAAAATATGGGATTATCATACTCTGATTTAATCACTAAACTAATTGATTTAGCTAAAGAACGTTACGAAGATAAAAAGAAAAATAAATATACTATCGATTAAGCGAGGAGCCTAAGTATGATTGAAGTTTCTTTAAAACAAATTCAAAAATGGATATCTTGCGATATTGATGAAGCATATTTAGAACATCAAATTAAAGGAGTCACTATCGATTCTCGTCATATAGAAAAAGAGATGTTATTTGTTCCATTTAAAGGTGAAAATGTAGACGGTCATCGTTTTGTAGAACAAGCACTAAAAGATGGTGCTGGTGCTTCATTTTATGAAAAAGGACAGGATATTAGCGATTCAATTCAAGGACCTATTATATGGGTAGATGATACATTAACTGCTTTACAACAATTAGCTAAAGCGTACTTAAAGCATGTTAATCCAAAAGTAATTGGAGTGACCGGCTCTAATGGTAAAACCACAACAAAAGATATGATTGAAAGTGTGTTACATACCGAATTTAGAGTCAAAAAAACACAAGGTAACTATAACAATGAAATTGGTTTACCTTTAACCATTCTTCAATTAGACAAAGACACAGAAATTTCTATTTTGGAAATGGGTATGTCAGGATTCCATGAAATTGAATTGTTATCTAAAATTGCGGAACCTGATATTGCGGTTATCACAAATATTGGTGAATCTCACATGCAAGATTTAGGTTCTAGAGAAGGTATTGCTAAAGCCAAATCTGAAATTACTATTGGTCTTAAATCTGATGGCACATTTATATATGATGGAGATGAACCACTTCTAAAACCGTATATTGAAAATGTGAAGGATGCTAAACTTGTTAGTGTTGGTTTAAATCATGACAATACATTAGTATGTAAAGTGGAAAATAGTAAAAATGATGGCATAGCATTTACGATAAATAACAAGGAACATTATGAATTACCAATTTTAGGTATTCACAACATGAAAAATGCTACTATCGCTATTGCAATTGGACATGAACTTGGTTTAGATTATGACACAATTCAAAAGAATATAAGTAATGTACAACTCACAGGTATGCGTATGGAACGACATGTTACTGATAATCAAATTACGGTTATTAATGATGCTTACAATGCAAGTCCAACAAGTATGAAAGCTGCTATTGATACATTAAGTAATATGAATGGACGTAAAATCATTGTACTCGCTGATTCTTTAGAATTAGGTGAAAATAGTCAACGTATGCATGAAGATGTAGGTGCTTATTTGGACAATAAAGGTATTCATACGTTACTTACTTACGGTAATGATGCTAAGTTTATAAGTCGTACAGGTGGCCAGTTTGTGGAAGATGTAGCTTATTTTTCAGATAAAAATGAACTGACTCATTATTTAAAGTCTATTTTACAACCTGATGACAAAGTGTTAATTAAAGGGTCACGTGGTAATAAACTTGAAGAAGTAGTAAATGCTTTAATTTAATTATTCATAATAATTAAGAGTTGCTTAGAAATGAAAGGTTTCAAAGCAACTTCTTTTTATTATTTTAATAGAACCAATACTCTACTTAAAAATGTTATTTGCTGTAGATATGAAAATTGCTTTATTGCTATAACTATTTTTAGGTGGTACTATATAGAAGTTGACGTAATAAGAAGACCTTATATACAAAAACGTATATTGATAAATAAAAGAATTAAAAGGAGAATTATATTGCAAAATTTTAAAGAATTAGGGATTTCGGATAAAACGGTAAAAACCCTAGAAGAAATGGGTTTTAAAGAACCAACACCGATCCAAAAAGAAAGTATCCCTTATACATTAGAAGGAAAAGATATCCTTGGACAAGCTCAGACAGGTACGGGTAAAACAGGAGCTTTTGGTATCCCTTTAATAGAAAAAGTTGTTGGAAAATCAGGCGTTCAAGCTTTAATTTTAGCACCTACAAGAGAATTAGCAATGCAAGTTGCTGAACAATTACGCGAATTCAGTCGTGGACAAAATATTCAAGTTGTTACTGTCTTTGGTGGTATGCCAATTGATAGACAAATTAAAGCGTTAAAACGTGGGCCTCAAATTGTAGTAGGAACACCAGGACGTGTTATCGATCATTTAAATCGTCGTACATTAAAAACGAATGATATTCATACTTTAATTTTAGATGAAGCGGACGAAATGATGAACATGGGCTTCATTGATGATATGAGATTTATTATGGATAAAATCCCTGCTGAACAACGACAAACAATGTTATTTTCAGCGACAATGCCTAAAGCTATTCAGACATTAGTACAACAATTTATGAAGTCACCACAAATTGTTAAAACAATGAACAATGAAATGTCTGATCCTCAAATCGACGAATACTATACAATTGTTAAAGAGTTAGAAAAATTTGATACATTTACTAATTTCTTAGATGTACATCAACCTGAGTTAGCTATTGTATTTGGTAGAACTAAACGTCGTGTGGATGAGTTAACAAGTGCATTGCTTACTAAGGGTTACAAAGCAGAAGGATTACATGGAGACATTACACAAGCCAAACGTTTAGAAGTACTTAAAAAATTCAAAAACGATCAAATTGATATATTAGTTGCCACAGACGTTGCAGCACGTGGTCTTGATATTTCAGGTGTAAGTCACGTATATAATTTTGATATACCTCAAGATACTGAAAGTTATACACATAGAATTGGACGTACAGGTCGTGCAGGTAAAGAAGGTATTGCTGTTACGTTTGTTAACCCAATTGAAATGGATTACATTCGTCAAATTGAAGAAGTAAATGACAGAAGAATGAAAGCTTTAAGACCACCTCATCGTAAAGAAGTGCTTAAAGCACGTGAAGAAGATATTAAAGACAAAGTTAAAAACTGGATGTCACGTGAGAGTGAAGATCGTTTAAAACGTATTTCTAGTGAATTATTAGAAGAATATGATAGTACTGAATTAGTAGCTTCATTATTACAAGAACTTGTCGAAGCAAACGATGAAGTTGAAGTTCAATTAACTTTCGAAAAGCCACTTGCAAGAAAGAGTCGTAATAATAAAGGTAATCAATCAAGACGTGGTGGTAAACGAAATAATAAATTTGATAACAAAAATAAACGATCAAAAGGTAATTTCAACAAGAAAAAAGGTAAAAAACAAGATCGTCGAGATAGACAAGATAAAAGAAAAACATCTATCAAAGGTCGTACGTTTGCTGATTTACAAAAATAGTTGTTATAGATAAGAATAAATTTGCTTGATTGAGCTTGAGGTATAAACATATGTCTCAAGCTCTTTTTGATTATAAGTTACCTATTAAATTTATAAATGCTTATACTAATATTATTTTAAAGAAAAAGAGGATAATTGATCGTATTTAAATAGATAGTATTCAGTTTTGGTTTTTACATTAATATCTATCATATTATTTTTAAAAAATAGTATGATATAATATAAAAAAATTGTTAAGGAGTTTATTGTGCAATTACATCACTCTTTTCATAAAAGTCCTAAATCCGCATTTTTATATCATTGGTTAGTAAGTGGAGTCACGTTACTAATAGAGCTCATTATTTTGGGTGGTGGGTTGTGTTGTTGGAAAGCATTTCACTGGCCACATTTTATTTTTTATATTCTACTTGTGTTAACTATTTGTTCTCTTATTCGTTTTATTCTCCAACCTATCAATAGATACTCTTATAGATTTTATAATATAGAAAATAAGAACATAGAAATTTTAAATACTTTTATTTTTAAAAGGTACAAAACAACAAAAATTGAAAGGTTACAACTTTTAAAGGTTAAAACAAATCCGTTATTGAAACAGTTTAATCTTAAGAGAATCATTGTTGTAACTGCAGGTCATGAACTCACAACACCTGTTGTTTCTAATAAAGAAGCAGAACGATTAATATTACATATCTTATCACAAATGCGAGGTAGTAATGATGATATTTAAACCTCAAAAACTACATCCGATTTCTTATTTCACGGGTCTAATAAATGTTATAAAGCAAAACATTTTTGTCATTATCGTGTTTATTGGATTTAATATATGGAATTTTGATTTTACAAATATCAGACATTATATTGGACCAGGTATCTTTTTATTGATTATTCTTTTTTCTATGATTAATCAATTTCAAAAAGTACGTCTAACGCGTTATTGGATAGAAAATGATCAATTTATAGTCACATCTGGATGGTTAAATAAAAAACGCAAAGAATTAAATTTGAATCGAATTCAATCCTTAGATACCACACAAGGACTGATTAATCAATTAGTAGGTGGAGTACGACTACAAATTAAAACGCCGAGTGATGGTATTGAACTTGAAACGATTTCGAAACAACAAAGTGAATTGATTGAACGTACAATTAAAAAAAGACAACTTCAGTTAGATAGTCAAGAAATAGAGACTAATCATAAGCCCAATAATAGCGAACAAGAATTAATATCTGAAGATAATAGTAATAATAAAGTAATTTTTAAAATGTCTAATAAACTGTTGATTTTTATGTCATTGACCAGTGGCGTGATAGGTGTAGCATTCGCCACTATTTCCCCTATTATAGGTGCATTTGAAGATGTTATCCCGTGGGAAAAATGGACGTCTCGTCTTTTTCAATGGATACAGTCAGTGACGTTTTTAGTGACTATTATTATATTGACTGTACTTATATTTTGTTATGTTATAGGTACTCTAATTGTTTTTCTCCGTTATTATAACTATACAATCACACAACGTGATAATGAGTTGAAAATTACTTATGGATTACTAAATGTAAAAAATATCACAGTGCCTACTGAACGATTACAAGCAGTTATAGAAAAACAGTCATTTATTAGAAAGTTATTTGGATATACCTCTATATACTTTATTATTACAAGTGATTTAGAAGTTAAATCTAATGAAGATGTAAGTGAAAATGGAAAAATTATGATTCTTCCATTTATTAATAAAAAAGAGGCATATTCTATTATTAGAAAATTAATTCCTGAAATGCAATTTAACTCTATTACTGAAAATGTACCAAAACGAGGATATCATCGACATTTTTTTATACCTAGTATCATATTAATTCTTGGTGCAACTATAGGTGCTTACTATTGGAGTATATGGAGTTATATGATAGCGATAATTATGATTATCTTTATGGCAATTCATGCGTATGTGTATATATCTGTTTCTGGATTATGCAATAGAAAAAATGAAATTGCACTTCGTCAAGTAAGTATCATGCATATTAATTCTTATTATTTTAAAAAGGATAAAATTATTGGTATGAATGTTAATCAAAATCCATTGTTAGAAAAGAGCCATTTAGCACATTTACATTTTATTATAGCTAAGGGTGCGGTAAATGAAGATATTAAGCTTAAATATGCTTCTGAAAAACAGGTTCAATTAAATATTGAGACCTATTTAGGAGGGTCTAAGATTGAATGAACATAGTTTTATGAACACGAGTGGTCTAAAGGTGATGAGAATCACATCATTGATAGGGCTTATAATTATTACTGTTTTTTTATTTCTACTCAATATGATAGATGTTTATTTTACTCATATATCAAAACTTTCAATTAATATCATTATTTCTATAGTCATTATATTGCTTTATATCATACTATTTATTATTGTTATTCCGCTTCTGAGATATCATTATTTCAGTTATTACTATGATGAAAACGAGATTCATATTAGAAAAGGTATCATAACTGTTGAAACAGATATGATACCGTTTTATAGAATACAAAATATAGAAGTCATAGAAGGATTCATAATGAGAAAATATAAATTAGCACATCTTCATTTATCTACTGCAGGTGGAGAATGCAATATAGAACTAATTGCAAAAAAAGAAGCGATTTATTTAAAACAAATGATTCAAAATAGAAAACACGAACTATATGAATGATAAAGGATAATTAAGTGAGGTGTGGATATGATACATGGTATTGGTATTGATTTAATTGAAATTGACCGAATAAAAGACGTGTATATTAAACAAAGTGATAAATTAATACATAGAATACTAACAGAGCAAGAACAGCAAAAATTTAACTCTTTTAAAAATGATAAAAGAAAATTAGAATTTTTAGCAGGACGATTTGCAACTAAAGAAGCATTTAGTAAAGCATTAGGAACAGGGTTAGGAAAAACGGTAGCATTTAATGATATTGATTGTTATAACGATGAAAAGGGGAAACCTTGCATCGAATATCCTGGTTTTATTGTTCATGTCTCGATTACGCATACACAACATTACGCAATGAGTGAAGTAATATTAGAAAAGTAAATCATATCAATTTTTTATAAGTTTAAATAAGGAGGACTTCATATGTCAGATGTTGCTTATAGACCGACATATTTAAATGTAGATCTTGATGCCATTCTATACAATTATAATATTTTTAAAACACTTCAAAGTGATAAGTTGGTGATTCCTGTAATTAAAGCGAATGGATATGGATTAGGAAGTGTAAAAATAGCAGAAATTTTAGAAAATAATGGGGCTCAATTTTTTGCAGTTGCTACTTTAGATGAAGCCATTGAATTACGCTTACATAATATAAATGCTAAACTATTAGTTTTAGGTGCGATATCACCGAAAGATATAAATAAAGCGATTCAATATGACATTACCTTAACTGTGCCTTCACAGTTTTGGTTAGAACGAGCGATTCATTATATAGAAGATAACTCAGATCATGTATATCTTCACGTGAAATTAGATACAGGAATGGGAAGACTAGGGATTAAAACGCTTGAAGAGTATCAGTTAGTCATTAATCTTATTAAAGAACATCCAAATCTTATTTTTGACGGCGTTTTTACTCACTTTGCCAATGCAGATGAACCTGGTGATTCAATGAAACAGCAATATGCATTTTTTGAAGAGTTGGTAACAAAAGCAGAGCGACCAAAATATATACATGCTCAAAACTCAGCGGGCGCTTTATTAGCAAATTGTAAATTATGCAATGCGTTAAGACTTGGAATTTCACTATATGGTTATTATCCTTCTGAATATGTTAGAAATGAAGTTGATGTTCAATTAAAACCAAGTGCTAAATTAATAACTCAAGTTGTTCAAACTAAATATTTAAATCCTGGAGACTCTGTAAGTTATGGAAGTACATTCACTGCAACTGAAAAAATGAAAATAGCGGTTTTACCAATTGGATATGCAGATGGTTTCTTAAGATCTATGCAAGGATTTGCCGTAAATGTCAATCAACAGCAATGTGAAATCATTGGAAGAGTATGCATGGATCAAATGATTATTAGTGTACCAGATGATGTGAAAGAAGGAGATGAGGTTATTTTAATAGATAACAATTTAAATTCTTCACAAGCAGTAGAGGCATTAGCTGTAAAACAAAATACAATTAATTATGAAGTTTTATGTAATTTAGGACGCAGACTTCCAAGAATATATTATTTAAATAAAAAATTTGAAGTTACAAATGAATTATTAAATTAGTATAGTCACTTGTTACAAAATTTGTTATTATAAAACTAAATTAAAGTTTATAATGTCTTGTTTGTATCAATTGGAGGTTCATAGTATGTTAACTTTTAATCAGAATAGAAGCCATAGTCTTGAACAATCATTAAAAGAGGGCTATGTCCAAATGGCCGATTTAAACCTCTCCCTAGCAACAGAAGCATTTCCATTAGAATGTGAAGCTTGTGATTGTAACGAATCATATCTTACATCTAATTATAAAAGTGAATGATTAGAAGAGGCGATGTATATTTAGCTGATTTATCACCAGTTCAAGGGTCTGAACAAGGGGGAGTAAGACCTGTAGTTATCATTCAAAATGATACTGGTAATAAATATAGTCCTACAGTAATCGTTGCTGCGATTACTGGTAGGATTAATAAAGCGAAAATACCAACACATGTAGAAATAGAAAAGAAAAAATATCGTTTAGATAAAGATTCAGTCATTCTTTTAGAACAAATACGAACATTAGATAAAAAAAGATTGAAAGAGAAACTTACATATTTATCAGAAGATAAAATGAAAGAAGTTGACGATGCATTGGATATCAGTTTAGGTTTACACGATGTTCGTCCTCAAAAAAATTAGTATTTTATATGTATAATCCAAAAAATATGAAATAAACTTTTGAAATAAATCAATTGTACTTTTGAAAAGTTTTAATTAGACTAAATTCAGTTGAATTCAATGATAGTATTGAGTAAGTTTATGACTATTTAGAGATATCGCAGTAGTTAACTGAATTGAAAATATTTAACTCAAGTTTTCAATTTCAATTAACCTTGCGGGGGTAAGACAGCATATTCACAAAATGAATACTGTCTTGCTCCCTTTTTAAGTAGAAGAGTTATTTTAGAATAATATACATTTGATATTAATGAATAAATTTAAAATGTTGTATTGTGTCAGACAATATTTAAACATATTTTAATCAGCTATGAAGTAAGGAGGCAAAATTCGTGGAAGAATTTAAAAAAAACTATAAGCAACTTATAGATGAGAGCTTGGTTACTAAAAATAAAGAACAATTTTTAAAGAAGTGCGATGAATTCACTGAAGAAGTAATCAAAAAGGATATTCTACCAGAAGATGTTGTTGATTTACATAAAACGTATATTGCTTCTTTAAATTTAAAAACATCTCAAATCTTAGATACATTAGATGTATTAGAAGAAGTAGTAAAAGGCTTTGGATATAGCTATAGAGATTATCAAAATTTAGTTGATAAAATGCAATTCCACGATAAAGAAATTGACTTAGCCTCTAGACTTCAACAAACGATGTTAAAAACAGACATTCCACAGTTTGATAGTATACAAATAGGTGTTATTTCAGTAGCTGCTCAAAAAGTAAGTGGAGACTATTTTAATTTAATTGATCATAGAGATGGTACGATGAGTTTTGCTGTAGCAGATGTTATAGGGAAAGGGATTCCAGCAGCATTAGCAATGAGTATGATTAAATTTGGAATGGATTCCTATGGTCATTCACAATTACCAAGTGATGGTTTAAAACGACTCAATCGTGTGGTAGAAAAAAATGTTAATCAAAATATGTTCGTCACGATGTTTTATGGACTATATGAAGAAATGAATCACTTATTATATTGTAGTTCAGCAGGTCATGAACCAGGATACATTTATAGAGCTGAAACTGAAACATTTGAAGAAATTGAAGTTCGAGGAAGAGTACTTGGTGTAAGTCAACATACGCGATATAGTCAACAAGAAATTCCAATATATTTAGATGATTTAATTATTATTTTTACTGATGGTGTAACAGAAGCTAGAAATAAAAAGGGGGAGTTTATTGCAAAAGATACTGTTCTTAATTTAATTAGAAAATATAAGCATATGCATCCCCAAGATATTGTTCAAATCTTATATGAAGCCATTTTAAAAATACAAAATACGCAAAAAAGAGATGACATGACAATTTTAGTAATAAAAAGAGTGAATTAATTATTTAATTTTTTGATTATATTATAATAATAATGGGTATAGTTGCTATAGTATACATATCGAAAAAGATTAGGAGTGTAAGTAAATGAATCTTAATATAGAAACGATAACCCATGATGATTATTATGAAGTTATTGTTGGTGGAGAGTTAGACGTATATACAGTACCCGAGTTAGAAGAAGTACTTGTGCCTATGCGCCAAGAAGGAAATCATGATATTCACGTGAACTTAGCAAATGTAAGTTATATGGATTCAACGGGTTTAGGCTTATTTGTAGGAACATTAAAGGCTCTAAATCAAAATGATAAAGAATTATATATTTTAGGTGTCACAGATAGAATTAGTAGATTATTTGATATTACTGGTTTAAAAGATTTAATGCACGTTAATGAAGGAACGGAGGTAGAGTAATTTGTCACTCAAAAATGATTATATTGAAATGAAGTTACCTGCCTCAGCAGAATATGTAAGTTTAATTCGCCTTACCTTATCAGGAGTATTTACAAGAGCAGGTGCTTCATACGATGATATTGAAGATTCAAAAATTGCAGTAAGTGAAGCGGTTACTAATGCTGTCAAACATGCGTATAAACATAGTGAACAAAATGGTATGATTAATATTTGTTTTGAATTATTTGATGACAAAATTAAGATTATTATTTCAGATCAAGGTGAAAGTTTTGACTACGAATCTACAAAATCAAAATTAGGGCCTTACCAAGAAAACGAAAATATCGATTTCTTACGTGAAGGTGGGCTAGGGCTATTTTTGATTGAATCATTAATGGATGAAGTAAAAGTTTCAAAAGAGTCTGGTGTAACAATTAGTATGATTAAGTATATAAAAAAAGAGCAGGTGCCAAATAATGACGAAAGAGTCGAAATCAGTTAATGAGATATCACCTGAACAAATTAACCAATGGATTAAAGAACACCAAGACAATATAAATCCTCATGCGCAAGATAAATTAGTTAAACATTATCGCAAACTAATTGAATCATTAGCATATAAGTATTCAAAAGGACAATCACATCATGAAGATTTAGTTCAAGTGGGTATGGTTGGTTTAATAGGTGCTATTAACAGATTTGATATATCTTTCGATCGCAAATTTGAAGCATTCTTAGTGCCAACTGTTATTGGTGAGATTAAAAGATATTTACGAGATAAGACATGGAGCGTTCATGTTCCTAGAAGAATTAAAGAAATTGGTCCAAGAATAAAAAAAGTGGGCGATGAACTTACGAATGAACTCGGACGTTCTCCTTCAATTTTAGAAATTGCGAACCGTTTAGAAGTAAATGAAGAAGAAGTATTAGAAGCCATGGAAATGGGTCAAAGCTATAACGCACTTAGCGTAGATCATTCAATTGAAGCAGATAAGGATGGATCTACAGTTACATTGTTAGATATTATGGGTCAACAAGATGATAATTACGACCTTACTGAAAAACGAATGATTCTTGAACGTATTTTACCAATCTTATCTGATAGAGAAAGAGAAATTATTCAATGTACTTTCATTGAAGGATTAAGTCAAAAGGAAACTGGTGAACGTATTGGACTTAGTCAAATGCATGTATCTAGATTACAACGAACTGCAATACGAAAATTACAACAAGCTGCTAAGCAATGAAATTGAGGAGCGACCAATGAGTTCATATTGAATTCTATGGCGCTCCTTTTATTGTTAAAAATGTTATGTAAAAATAAAGATATGTTAAAATTAAAGAGAATTTATATACAAAGAGTGGTTATAACATGGAAAAGACATTAATTAATGATATTGTAAAAAAATATCAATTTTTAGAAAAACAAGTCATAGCTGTATTAAATCTATTAGAGGAAAATAACACAGTACCTTTTATTGCCAGATATCGAAAAGAAGCAACTGGTGGTTTAGATGAGGTTCAAATTAAACAAATATCTGATGAATATCAATATGTAGCGCATCTTCAAAAACGTAAAGAAGAAGTTATACATAATATTGAACAACAAGGTTTACTTACTGATGAATTAAAGCAAGACATTCTTCAACAAACAAAATTACAACGTGTAGAAGATTTATATCGTCCTTTTAAACAAAAAAAGAAAACTAGAGCAACTGAAGCAAAACGAAAAGGATTAGCACCATTAGCTCATTTTTTAATAGAAGGACAAAGTATGAATGTAAATGAAGAAGCTAGAAAATATTTAAGTGAAGAAGTTAAAACAGTTGATGAGGCAATTCAAGGTGCTCAAGATATTATTGCTGAACGTATTTCGGATAATCCTAAGTATCGACAACGTTTACTTAAAGACGTTTATTATCAAGGAAAGATTGTGACAACAAAGAAAAAACAAGCAAATGATGAAAAAGAGATATTTAGTATGTACTATGATTATTCTGAGCCTATAAAAAGAATAGTTAATCATCGAATTTTAGCAATGAATCGTGGAGAAAAAGAAAAAGTATTGTCAATTAAAATTGAATTTGATACTACTTCAATAGAAACATTTATACAATCGCAAGAAGTAAAAAAAGCTCATCAACTAGTTGAATATATTGAGTCTGCAATTAAAGACAGTTTAAAACGTTTAATCTTGCCTTCAATTGAAAGAGAAATTCGAAATGATTTAACTGAAAAAGCAGAGCATCACGCTATAGAAGTGTTTAGTGAAAATTTAAAACATTTATTATTACAGCCTCCTATGAAAGGTAAACAAATTTTAGGTGTCGATCCAGCATTTAGAACTGGATGTAAATTAGCTGTTATTAATCCTTTTGGAACATTTATTGCTAAAAGTGTTATATATCCTCATCCTCCAAAATCTAAAATAGAATTGGCAGAAAAAGAATTAGTTAGAATGATAACTGAAAATAATGTTGAATTAATTGCAATTGGTAATGGTACAGCAAGTCGTGAAACGGAACAATTTGTAGCAAATGTAATAAAAAAATATCAACTAAATGCTCAATTTATTATCGTAAATGAAGCAGGAGCTTCTGTATATTCTGCTTCTGAAATAGCAAGAAATGAATTTCCAGAGTTTCAAGTTGAAGAACGAAGTGCAGTGTCTATTGGTAGACGTGTGCAAGATCCGCTTAGTGAATTAGTGAAAATTGATCCTAAATCTATTGGAGTAGGACAGTATCAACATGATGTAAACCAAAAAGAACTTGAACAAGCTCTCACATTTGTCGTAGAAACTGCAGTTAACCAAGTAGGTGTAGATGTAAATACCGCTTCAAAATCTTTACTTCAATATGTTTCGGGATTATCAAGTACCATTGCTCAAAATATAATTGATTATCGTGAAGAAAATGGATCTATAAAGCATCATTCCGAAATAAGCAAAGTAAAACGTTTGGGTAGTAAAACGTTTGAACAAAGTATCGGATTTTTAAGAATAGTTAATGGTAAAGAACCATTAGATAATACATCTATTCATCCAGAAAGTTATCAAGCGACATATCAGTTTTTAGAAAGTTTACAACTATCAATTGATGATTTAGGTTCAGATAAACTTAAACAAACACTTAGCGATATTAATATTGAAGAAAAATCAAACGAAATTGGAATAGGCAAACCAACACTAGAAGATATTATAAAATCTCTTAAAGCGCCAAATCGTGATCCTCGTGATAGCTATGAAACACCACAGTTAAAATCTGACATATTATCAATCGAAGACTTGTCTAAAGGTATGAAGTTAAGTGGAACGGTTAGAAATGTAGTAGATTTTGGAGCATTTGTAGATATAGGTGTTAAACAAGATGGTTTAGTTCACATTTCAAAATTATCAAAGAAATATGTTAAAAATCCTATGGATGTTATTAGTGTAGGAGATATAGTTGATGTTTGGATTTTAAATATTGATAAAAATAAAGAAAAAGTATCATTGACTATGATTAATCCTAATGAATAATAAAATGCTTCAAAAGTTAGTAGAAACAACTTCACTTGAGTATTTTAAACAACCTTTTAAACATAAAGCGTATTTTAATTCTCGATTACGAACAACAGGCGGACGATATGTATTATCTACACACCATATTGAGATTAATCCGAAGCAATTTTCTCGTTTTGGAAAAGAGGCTTTAATAAATATCATAAAGCATGAACTATGTCATTATCATTTACATTTATCCGGAAAAGGTTATCAACATAAGGATCATGACTTTAAAATGCTAAGCAATAAAGTTCAAGCACCAAGATTTTGTCAGCCGATTCAAAGCTATGAAGAAAGAGCAAATTATATATATCAATGTTGTAAATGTAAAACTACATATCTAAGAATTAGAAAAGTTAATACTGATAAAATGAGATGTGGTAAATGTGGAAGTAAATTGAAATTAAAGATGTATTTATAAATAAATTTAAATATGAACAATAAGACTTTACTAATATAACAATGTCCTTTAAAAACCTACAATGTTGTAGGTTTTTAAACTTTTTAATAAAAACTATTGACTTATGTTTAAAAAGTATGTATTATAGTTATCGTTGTATTAATGAATGACGTAAACATTAAAAAATAGTAAATTTGTTTAAAATAATATTAAAAAGTTATTGACTTTTTATTACAAATCATTTACAATAAATACTGTTCTCGATAATCAATAGATTATTGCGTTTTGCCAGCGGTCGTGGCGGAATGGCAGACGCGCTAGGTTGAGGGCCTAGTGGGAGAAATCCCGTGGAGGTTCAAGTCCTCTCGGCCGCACCAAATCAATTCCAATCATTATATATTGCGGGTGTAGTTTAATGGCAAAACCTCAGCCT
>NZ_KV827207.1:0-577 GCF_001836075.1 Staphylococcus sp. HMSC035D11 | reverse complement strand
ATGGAATTCCACTTTCCTCTTCTGCACTCAAGTTTTCCAGTTTCCAATGACCCTCCACGGTTGAGCCGTGGGCTTTCACATCAGACTTAAAAAACCGCCTACGCGCGCTTTACGCCCAATAATTCCGGATAACGCTTGCCACCTACGTATTACCGCGGCTGCTGGCACGTAGTTAGCCGTGGCTTTCTGATTAGGTACCGTCAAGACGTGCACAGTTACTTACACGTTTGTTCTTCCCTAATAACAGAGTTTTACGATCCGAAGACCTTCATCACTCACGCGGCGTTGCTCCGTCAGGCTTTCGCCCATTGCGGAAGATTCCCTACTGCTGCCTCCCGTAGGAGTCTGGACCGTGTCTCAGTTCCAGTGTGGCCGATCACCCTCTCAGGTCGGCTACGTATCGTTGCCTTGGTAAGCCGTTACCTTACCAACTAGCTAATACGGCGCAGGTCCATCTATAAGTGATAGCAAAGCCATCTTTCACTATCGAACCATGCGGTTCGAAATATTATCCGGTATTAGCTCCGGTTTCCCGAAGTTATCCCAGTCTTATAGGTAGGTTACCTACGTGTTACTC
>NZ_KV827206.1:0-396 GCF_001836075.1 Staphylococcus sp. HMSC035D11 | reverse complement strand
CGCTCGCCGCTACTCAGGGAATCGAATTTTCTTTCTCTTCCTCCGGGTACTAAGATGTTTCAGTTCTCCGGGTCTGCCTTCTGACAAGCTATGAATTCACTTGTCGATAACACAACATAACTTGTGCTGGGTTTCCCCATTCGGAAATCTCTGGATCAACGCTTACTTACAGCTACCCAAAGCATATCGTCGTTAGTAACGTCCTTCATCGGCTTCTAGTGCCAAGGCATCCACCGTGCGCCCTTAATAACTTAATCTAATATAGTTATTAATCTGTGAGTGTTCTTTCGAACACTAGCGATTATTTTTTATGAATTCAAGCTTATTTAAAACTCTATTCACTCGGTTTTGCTTGGTAAAATCTATTTACTTACTTATCTAGTTTTCAATGTACAA
>NZ_KV827205.1:0-4646 GCF_001836075.1 Staphylococcus sp. HMSC035D11 | reverse complement strand
TTAGCTATATTTTTTACTTTGCAACAGAACCATCATTTTTATTAAAATACTCTTTTGTAAAATCTTTCTGCTCTTCAATGTATTTAATTTCTTTACCTCTAAATCTATTATAGCTATTTGATGATTACAATAAAATTGATCTTACCTTATTGCCCTTGGAAGAGTTAGATAATTACCTAAAGGGCGATAAATTAATAAAGGTTCTAATTGATAAAGATTGTAGAATTAAAAGGGACATAGTTCCGACTGATATAGATTATCATGTAAGAAAGCCAAGCGCAAGGGAGTATGATGATTGCTGCAATGAATTTTGGAATGTAACACCTTATGTTATTAAAGGATTGTGCCGTAAGGAAATTTTATTTGCTATTGATCATTTTAATCAGATTGTTCGCCATGAGCTGCTGAGAATGATATCATGGAAGGTCGGCATCGAAACAGGCTTTAAATTAAGTGTAGGCAAGAACTATAAGTTTATTGAAAGGTATATATCCGAGGATTTGTGGGAGAAACTTTTGTCCACCTACCGGATGGATTCCTATGAAAACATATGGGAAGCATTATTTCTATGCCATCAATTGTTCAGGGCGGTATCCGGTGAGGTGGCGGAAAGGCTTCATTATGCCTATCCGGAGTATGATAGGAATATAACAAAATATACCAGGGACATGTATAAAAAATACACTGGTAAAACCGGCTGCCTGGATAGCACATATGCCGCTGATATAGAAGAGAGGCGGGAACAGTGATTACAGAAATGAAAGCAGGGCACCTGAAAGATATCGATAAACCCAGCGAACCATTTGAGGTGATAGGTAAGATTATACCGAGGTATGAAAACGAGAATTGGACCTTTACAGAATTACTCTATGAAGCGCCATATTTAAAAAGCTACCAAGACGAAGAGGATGAAGAGGATGAGGAGGCAGATTGCCTTGAATATATTGACAATACTGATAAGATAATATATCTTTACTACCAAGACGATAAATGCGTCGGAAAAGTTAAACTGCGAAAAAATTGGAACCGGTACGCTTATATAGAAGATATCGCCGTATGTAAGGATTTCAGGGGGCAAGGCATAGGCAGCGCGCTTATCAATATATCTATAGAATGGGCAAAGCATAAAAACTTGCATGGACTAATGCTTGAAACCCAGGACAATAACCTTATAGCTTGTAAATTCTATCATAATTGTGGTTTCAAAATCGGCTCCGTCGATACTATGTTATACGCCAACTTTGAAAACAACTTTGAAAAAGCTGTTTTCTGGTATTTAAGGTTTTAGAATGCAAGGAACAGTGAATTGGAGTTCGTCTTGTTATAATTAGCTTCTTGGGGTATCTTTAAATACTGTAGAAAAGAGGAAGGAAATAATAAATGGCTAAAATGAGAATATCACCGGAATTGAAAAAACTGATCGAAAAATACCGCTGCGTAAAAGATACGGAAGGAATGTCTCCTGCTAAGGTATATAAGCTGGTGGGAGAAAATGAAAACCTATATTTAAAAATGACGGACAGCCGGTATAAAGGGACCACCTATGATGTGGAACGGGAAAAGGACATGATGCTATGGCTGGAAGGAAAGCTGCCTGTTCCAAAGGTCCTGCACTTTGAACGGCATGATGGCTGGAGCAATCTGCTCATGAGTGAGGCCGATGGCGTCCTTTGCTCGGAAGAGTATGAAGATGAACAAAGCCCTGAAAAGATTATCGAGCTGTATGCGGAGTGCATCAGGCTCTTTCACTCCATCGACATATCGGATTGTCCCTATACGAATAGCTTAGACAGCCGCTTAGCCGAATTGGATTACTTACTGAATAACGATCTGGCCGATGTGGATTGCGAAAACTGGGAAGAAGACACTCCATTTAAAGATCCGCGCGAGCTGTATGATTTTTTAAAGACGGAAAAGCCCGAAGAGGAACTTGTCTTTTCCCACGGCGACCTGGGAGACAGCAACATCTTTGTGAAAGATGGCAAAGTAAGTGGCTTTATTGATCTTGGGAGAAGCGGCAGGGCGGACAAGTGGTATGACATTGCCTTCTGCGTCCGGTCGATCAGGGAGGATATCGGGGAAGAACAGTATGTCGAGCTATTTTTTGACTTACTGGGGATCAAGCCTGATTGGGAGAAAATAAAATATTATATTTTACTGGATGAATTGTTTTAGTACCTAGATTTAGATGTCTAAAAAGCTTTAACTACAAGCTTTTTAGACATCTAATCTTTTCTGAAGTACATCCGCAACTGTCCATACTCTGATGTTTTATATCTTTTCTAAAAGTTCGCTAGATAGAGTTCTATATTAGAGATGTAAAGAGTTTTGGTGAAGAGGTTTGTGAGTATGGCTTTTATAACCAGGGTGCAATGAGAAGCACTAACAGCAGCTAGCTTAAGAACGCATAGGATATACTTTTTATGGAAGTCACAGAGGAGGAATAAAATTTGAACAGGATTAACAGAGTAACCTCTATTCTTATTCAGCTGCAATCAAAAAAAATAATTCCTGCCAAAGAAATTGCACAGCGATTTAATATAAGCTTAAGGACAGTTTACAGAGATATCCGGACACTTGAAGAAGCCGGAATACCAATTGGATCTGAGGCCGGAAAAGGATATTTTCTTGTAGAGGGCTTCCTACTTCCGCCGGTAATGTTTACAGCGGCGGAAGTGGGTGCATTGATTACAGCAGGGAAATTTTTAAATTGCCATGGAGATGAATCATTTATAAAGGATTTTGATTCAGCTATGTATAAAATCAAATCTATTTTGAAGCATGGTGAAAAAAACTATGCACAGGAGTTGGAGAACAGTATTAACGTGTACAGCACATCTGGACAGAAAAATACATTGGCGGATAACGTTATTGCAGCAATTCAGACTGCAATCTGCAATAAAAGGGTAATATCAATTCAATATCCTGCATCAGGAGGGCAAGAACCGGAAAGCAGAATGATAGAGCCTATATCACTGGGGTTTTATGAACAGAACTGGTACTTAATCGGTTTTGCAGGCTAAGAAATGAATATAGGAATTTTCGTGTGGATCGGATTAAAAGCATTTGCATAGAAGAAGAGCTCTGTCAAAGCCATGATGGCTCTTTGGAACAAATATTAAAACAAATGCTTTCATATAAAAAACTATATAATGTAATTCTTAGAGCTGAAAAAGGGGAGACATACAATTCTATCAAGAACAGGTATTCTCTCGGCTTCCTTGAAGAAACCGATTTGGGAAGTAAAATGGAAATCGAATTCCAGACAGATTCCTTTGAGATATTGAGCAAGCAGCTGATTGAATATGGATCAGGCATTGAAATAGTCCAACCTGATGAATTAAAATGCATAACCCGTAAACACCTGGCACAAATTACGAATCACTGCCTAAACTTGATTTAGAGAAAGCGATTGGTCTGTTATGTATTTTTTGTAAGGTTTCATATCCCCTGCTGACATACAGCTGTCAGTGTATTATGATATTCTACTATCAAAAAGGAGGATTGAAAAATATGAAACCAAAGATAATTATGCACACACAAATTAGCCTTGATGGCCGCATTAAAGGCTTTGATAATCCGGAAGTTTACTACCAGGTTGCCGGGGGAATTCATTCGGATGCGGTGCTGTTTGGGTCCAATACTGTTTTTACTGCATTTGAAAAATACCCTGCTGAAACAGAGGCTGATTTTGAGAAAATCATAACAAGCCCGGAGGACCCCAGACCAATAGGAGTCATACCTGACAGCAGAGGTATCTTGAGAAGTCTTCATTGCTTAAGAAATCTTGGATATCTGAAGGAAATTGTCATTCTGGTATCAACTGCCACTCCGAAGGAATATTTGAATTATTTGGAGGAAAGGCATTACCCATATATTGTGTCAGGAAATGATCATGTGGACTATGAAAAAGCCTTTCAGATCCTGCATGAGCAATATGGGTGTAAATACATGCGGACAGACAGTGGCGGTGGATTAACCAACAAATTATTAGAAAACGGACTTATTGATGAAATCAGTCTTGTGATATCACCATGTTTTGTAGGTAATAAAGAAAAACAACTATTTGATAACCTTCTGTTATCTGAAAAAGTTAATTTGGAATTGCAGGGAACAGAGAATGCAGAACATGGCTGTCTGTCATTGCGCTATGCTGTGAAAAATAAGGATTAGTGCAGCATACTTTAAAAAGTGTCTGTTGGGACAGTGTCCTAAAGGAAGCATAAGCTCATGGCTAGCGGCGGTGTTAAAGTAACGGCACTCGGCCCCAATATATAGTTGATATGCCCCTAAGCCTTTGAGGGCAAGGCGGTCAACCGCGCCTTTTCCGGTCCGCATACAGTCGTTCAATGAGGGTATCAAGCTCGGCAATGCGGCGGTGCTTCTCGGTGGTTCGTTTCTTCGCCGCCGTTTTCGGCTAATTCTAATTGATCCGAACTGTAAGGATAAGCAATTATCCGGGGCTAGTTAAGTATCTTAGAGAGGAAGATAAAGATAAGTAAACCAATTTTAAAGTTGTACCGAATAAAGCCTTCAAGAGGACAACATGCTTTTGAAGGCTTTATTGCTTACAATTACTTGGATTGTAACGCAAAAGCAGGCACCAAATCAATGAAAAATAGGGTTCTGTTGCAAAGTAAAAAATA
>NZ_KV827204.1:0-48395 GCF_001836075.1 Staphylococcus sp. HMSC035D11 | reverse complement strand
GATGAGTTGATATTGAGACCGTGAGGTCTCTTTTTTTATTTTAAAATATATATCTATATATAACTAATTAAAAGATGACTAAATGAATATACACTACGGATGGTTAGCATAGTGACTTTCATAAAAAACTCTACGTTCAATGACTACCAATCCAAAATGAGTCAGAACTCATTTCCTCTATTTAAACTGTAAGTGCTTTAATAAGAGCATTAACATGCTTTTCTAATTTTTCTTCTGGGATACCTCCAAAGCCAATTAAGAAGGTAGGATGTTGTAGTTTTTTGTTGTTGTAAGGATAAGGTGTTAATTTAAGATTGCATTTTTTCGTTCTTTTTATGCATTCATTTAATGTTAAATTATTTTTAACTACAAGTGTGAAGTGCATTCCTGTTAGTGCGCCTTCAATTTTCAATTGTCCTTTATATGGTGTTAGTTTTTCTAAAATAAAAGTTAATTTATTTTTATATATTCTTCTCATTTTATTAAGATGACGTTCAAAGCTACCAGTTGCCATAAATTGTGCTACCATATGTTGTAGATGTACAGGCACAGTATTGCTTTCAACATATTTCATCTCTCGGAATAATTTTAGCAGTTTATTTGGTAAGACAATGTATGCCATACGACAACTTGGATAAAGCGATTTCGAAAATGTACTAATATATATTACTTTTTGTTTTTTATCTAAATTCTGTAATGCTGGAATAGGTTTTCCGAAATATCTAAATTCTGAATCATAATCATCTTCAATAATATATCGTTCTTTCTTTTGTTGTGCCCATTTTATAAGTTGTGTGCGCTTCTTTAAACTCATCACATATCCTGTTGGAAATTGATGAGATGGTGTGATATATAAAATATCATTATTTTTTTGAAAGACTTCATCGATATTAATTCCATCTTTTTCTACTCTAGCTTGTGTATAACTTATTCTATGCTTATCCAGTACATGTTTAATTGGTGGATAACTAGGTTGTTCTATAATAAATGATGAATCTTTTAATAAATCAGTGACCATATTTAATAATTGTTCAGTTGAAGAGCCAATTATGATTTGATCTGGATGACAAGATACTCCTCTACTATTAAATAAATAATGAGAAATTTGCTGTCTTAAGTTAAATTCTCCCTGAACGCTTCCTTTACTCAAAAGGGCAAGTTGATCTTCTTCAAATACTTCTTTAGCATACCTTTTAAATAAATGGCTAGGAAAATGTTCAGCATCAATTTCAGCTAAATTGAATTGATACTGATACGTATTTTTCTGTGTAGTCTTATCAGTTTCTAATATATCACTTATTTCAGGATAACTATTTGTTACTGGTAATGATTGAATTTCTGAAACATAATAACCTGAACGTGGTTTTGAGTATATAAATCCTTCATCTAAAAGTAACTGATAGGCATGCTCAATTGTAGTATGACTAAGTGATAAATGTTGACTCAACTGTCTTTTAGATGGAAATTTATCGTTTGATTCATATACACCTTCAATAATTTGTTTTTTTAGCTTTTCATATAAAGAAATATATAATGATTTTTTCTTCGTCATAAATCTGACCCCTAATTTTTTATTAAAATTGTACCTTTTTAAACATCAGTTTATATTTTAAAATGGATTTAATCAATTGAAAAGGGGTTTTATAAATGTCTAAAATTGTAGGATCTGAAAGAGTTAAACGCGGTATGGCTGAAATGCAAAAAGGCGGCGTCATTATGGATGTTGTGAATGCTGAACAAGCTAGAATCGCAGAGGAAGCTGGAGCAGTAGCAGTTATGGCCTTAGAACGCGTACCATCTGATATTAGAGCAGCTGGTGGTGTAGCACGTAGTGCCAATCCTAAAATTGTTGAAGAAGTAATGAATGCTGTTTCAATTCCAGTAATGGCTAAAGCACGTATTGGTCATATTACAGAAGCACGTGTATTAGAAGCTATGGGTGTAGACTATATTGATGAATCTGAAGTTCTTACTCCTGCAGATGAAGAATTTCATTTAAGAAAAGATCAATTTACTGTACCATTTGTTTGTGGTTGCCGTAATTTAGGTGAAGCAGCACGACGTATTGGCGAAGGTGCAGCGATGTTACGTACTAAAGGAGAACCTGGAACAGGTAATATTGTAGAAGCTGTACGTCACTTGAGAAAAGTTAATTCTGAGGTTAGTCGTCTAACTGTAATGAATGACGATGAAATTATGACTTATGCCAAAGAATTAGGTGCACCATATAATGTATTAAAACAAATTAAAGAAGAAGGTCGTTTACCAGTAGTAAACTTTGCAGCGGGTGGTGTAGCAACACCTCAAGATGCTGCCTTAATGATGGAATTAGGTGCTGATGGGGTATTTGTGGGTTCAGGTATTTTTAAATCTGAAGCTCCAGAAAAATTTGCAAAAGCTATTGTTCAAGCTACAACTCATTATCAAGATTATGAATTAATTGGAAAATTAGCAGCTGAATTAGGAACTGCAATGAAAGGTTTAGATATAAATAAAATCTCATTAGAAGAACGTATGCAAGAGCGTGGTTGGTAATTTATGAAGATTGGTGTATTAGCGTTACAAGGTGCAGTACGTGAACATATTCGTCACATTGAATTAAGTGGTCACGAAGGTATAGCAGTTAAGAAAGTTGAACAATTAGATGAAATTGATGGTCTTATTCTCCCTGGTGGTGAATCTACAACTTTAAGAAGACTTATGGATTTATATGGCTTTAAAGAAAAATTACAACAATCTGATTTACCAATGTTTGGAACTTGCGCAGGTCTTATTGTGCTTGCAAAAGATGTAGAAGGTGAGACAGGATATCTAAAAAAATTAGATATTACTGTTGCGCGTAATTCCTTTGGTAGACAAGTAGATAGTTTTGAAGCTGAGTTAGATGTTAAAGGTATTGCAAAAGATATAGAAGGTGTCTTTATAAGAGCACCACATATTGTTAGTGTAGAAAATAATGTAGAAATATTAAGTTCTATTAGTGATAAAATAGTAGCTGTTAAGCAAGGGAAATACCTAGGTGTGTCTTTCCATCCAGAATTAACAGATGATTATCGTATAACTCAGTATTTTATTGAACATATAGTTAAATAAAAAAAAGCTTGAGATTAAAGTCTCAAGCTTTTTCTTATTAAATGAAGAATCCAGCGATAGCAGCTGAAATAAATGATACAAGTGTTGCACCGAATAATAACTTAATACCAAAACGTGCTACGACATCACCTTTTTCAGAGTTAAGTGATTTAATCGCACCAGAAATGATACCAATAGAACTAAAGTTAGCAAATGAAACTAGAAATACAGACGTAATACCTTTTGCATGTTCAGAAATATCCTTCAAGCTTCCAAGTGATTGCATAGCAACAAATTCATTAGATAATAATTTTGTTGCCATCACAGAACCTGATTTAACTGCATCCTGCCAAGGAACACCTGCTAAGAAAGCAAATGGCGCAAACACAAAACCAATTAACGTTTGGAAATCCCATTTGATTGCTCCGCCAGAAATTAAACTAAAAATACCACTTACAAGGCCATTTAATAAAGCAATGATTGCAATGTAGCCAATTAACATTGCACCAACGATAACTGCTACTTTGAAACCATCTAAAATATATTCACCTAACATTTCAAAAAATGATTGTTTTTTAGTTTCTGATTCATCCACTAGCAATTTATCATCTTCTTCATTAACTGTATAAGGGTTAATAATAGAAGCAATAATGAAGCCACCAAATAAGTTTAATACAACCGCTGTAACAACGTATTTAGGTTCAATCAATGTAAAATATGCACCGATAATAGATGCAGATACAGTAGACATTGCAGAAGCAGTTAAAGTATATAAACGTTGTTTAGGTATATATGGTAATTGTTGTTTTAATGAAATAAATACTTCAGATTGGCCAAGAATCGCAGCTGCTACTGCATTATATGATTCTAAACGCCCCATACCATTAATTTTAGAGATTAAGAACCCTAACACATTAATAATCCATGGAAGAATTCTAGTATATTGTAAAATACCAATTAATGCCGAAATAAATACGATTGGTAATAAGACACTAAAGAAGAATGGTGGATTTTTTGGATCTACAAATTTAAATCCTCCAAAAACAAAATTAACCCCTTCAGCAGCTTTTTGTAACAAATAGTTAAATCCATTTGAAATACCACCAATAATTGTAATACCAGCAGTCGTTTTCAAAAGAATAAATGCGAATATAAGTTGAATAATTAATAATAATCCAACATAATGCCAACGAACATTCTTTTTATCTGAACTAAATAAAAATGCCAGCGCTAAAAAGACAATAATCCCAATGATCCCAATAAGAATATGCATAATTCTACTCCTTTAAAATTCTCTTTATCTTATATAATACAATAAAATAATAGAAGTAACATTAATATTTTTAAATAAAAAAACAAATTGGTTGAAAAAGGTCAAAGTTGGTCATATAATATAGTCAAAGAAGGTCAAAAGGGGTGGTAAATCATGCACAACATGTCTGACATCATTGAACAATACATTAAACAATTATTTGAAGAAAGTAATGAAGATATGGTAGAAATTCAAAGAGCTAATATTGCTCAACGTTTCGATTGTGTGCCTTCTCAACTCAACTATGTTATTAAAACGAGATTTACAAATGAACATGGTTATGAAATAGAAAGTAAACGTGGTGGAGGAGGATATATCCGAATCACAAAAATTGAAAATAAAGATGCAACGGGTTATATTAATCATCTATTGCAATTAATTGGTCCTTCTATATCTCAACAGCAAGCATATTATATAATTGATGGTTTGTTAGATAAAGGATTAATTAGTGATAGAGAAGCAAGAATGATTCAAGTGATTATTGATCGTGAAACACTATCAATGGATGTTGTTTCTAGAGATATTATTAGAGCAAATATTCTCAAACGATTATTACCTATCATTAATTACTATTAATAAATAATAAAGAAATGCGAGGTGTCTATGTGTGCTTTGCGAAAATTGTCATTTAAATGAAGCAGAGGTTAAACTCACAGTAAAAAGTAAAGATGGTACCTCTGAAAAGTGGGTGTGTTCAGAATGTGCGCAAGGAGAGCAACCTTGGAATCAACAAGAACATGCTGCGTCACATTCAGAGTTTCAAGATGATATTGAAGAAGCCTTTGTAGTCAAACAAATCTTACAACATTTAGCAACTAAACACGGATTAAATTTTCATGAAGTAGCATTTCAAGAAGAAAAACGATGTCCTACATGTAATATGACATTGAAAGATATAGCTCATGTAGGTAAATTTGGATGTGCAAATTGCTATGCAGTATTTAAAGAGGATATTGTTGATATTGTAAGACGAGTACAAGGTGGACAATTTGAACATGTAGGCAAGATGCCTCGTTCTTCACATCATAAACTGGCAATAAAAAAACAAATTGAAGAAAAAACGAATTACTTAAATATATTAATTGAAAAGCAAAAATTTGAAGAAGCAGCTGTCATTAGAGATGAAATTAAAGCCTTGAAACATGAAAGCGAGATGGAGCATGATGAATGATATGGGTGCACATATTAGTGAATGGATGAAAGAAACAGATGAATCTCCCATTGTAATGTCTTCGCGTATTCGTTTAGCACGTAATTTAGAAAATCATGTTCATCCTTTAATGTTTCCATCTGAACAAGCAGGTTTTAGAGTAATCAATGAAGTGCAAGATGCACTACCTAATTTATCTTTAATGCGTTTAGATACCATGGACCAACAAAGTAAGATGAAGTTAGTGGCTAAACATCTTATTAGTAAAGAATTGATTAAACAACCTGCTTCAGCGGTGTTATTAAATGACGATGAATCTTTGAGTATTATGATTAATGAAGAAGATCATGTACGAATTCAAGCAATGGGTAATGATTTATCTCTGACAGATTTATATCAAAAAGCTTCAGAAATTGATGATATTCTTGATGAACAATTAGAAATTAGTTTCGATGAAGATTTAGGTTATTTAACTACTTGTCCTACAAATATTGGGACTGGAATGCGAGCAAGTGTGATGCTTCATTTACCTGGATTATCTATAATGAAACGTATGAATCGTATTGCACAAACAATTAATCGTTTTGGATTTACGATTCGAGGTATATATGGAGAGGGTTCACAAGTTTATGGTCATATTTATCAAATTTCAAATCAACTTACATTAGGTAAGACAGAAGAAGATATTATTGACCAGCTGACAGAAGTAGTTCAACAAATTATTAATGAAGAAATGCAAATTCGTGAACGTTTGACACAATATAGTGAATTAGAAACGCTTGACCGTATTTATCGTTCGTTAGGAATATTACAAAATAGCCGTATGATATCAATGGAAGAAGCGTCATATAGATTAAGTGAAATTAAGTTAGGCATAGATTTAGGATATTTAAATTTAAGTAACTTTAAGTTTAATGAATTAATGGTAAGTATCCAATCTGCGTTTTTATATAATGATGAAGATGAAAACGTATCTGTAAATGAAAAACGGGCAAATATATTAAGAAAACATACAAATTAGGAGGTTGTAAACGATATGTTATTTGGTAGATTAACTGAACGCGCACAACGTGTATTAGCACATGCACAAGAAGAAGCAATTCGTTTAAATCATTCGAACATTGGTACTGAGCACTTACTACTTGGATTAATGAAAGAACCAGAAGGTATTGCTGCTAAAGTACTTGAAAGTTTTAATATTACTGAAGATAAAGTTATTGAAGAAGTTGAAAAATTAATCGGTCATGGTCAAGAACATTCTGGTACGTTGCACTATACACCAAGAGCTAAAAAAGTCATTGAACTATCAATGGATGAGGCAAGAAAATTGCATCATAATTTTGTAGGTACAGAACATATTTTATTAGGTTTAATTCGTGAAAATGAAGGAGTAGCAGCACGTGTATTTGCTAACTTAGATTTGAATATTACAAAAGCACGTGCACAAGTAGTGAAAGCATTAGGTAGTCCTGAAATGAATACTAAAAATGCAACTGCAAATAAATCAAACAACACTCCTACATTGGATGGACTAGCACGAGACTTAACAGTTATTGCTAAAGACGGTACGTTAGATCCAGTTGTGGGTAGAGATAAAGAAATTACACGTGTTATTGAAGTATTAAGTCGTAGAACTAAAAATAACCCTGTACTTATTGGTGAACCAGGTGTAGGTAAAACAGCCATTGCTGAAGGTCTTGCACAAGCTATTGTAAATAATGAAGTGCCAGAAACGCTAAAAAATAAACGTGTAATGTCACTAGATATGGGAACAGTCGTGGCAGGTACTAAATATCGTGGTGAATTCGAAGAACGTTTAAAAAAAGTCATGGATGAAATCCATCATGCAGGTAATGTCATTTTATTCATTGATGAATTGCATACACTAGTTGGTGCTGGTGGCGCAGAAGGTGCAATTGATGCATCTAATATTTTAAAACCAGCGTTAGCGCGTGGTGAATTACAATGCATTGGTGCAACAACATTAGATGAATATCGTAAAAACATCGAAAAAGATGCTGCATTAGAACGTCGTTTCCAACCTATTCAAGTTGATGAACCTTCTGTAGAAGATACTGTTGCTATTCTAAAAGGTTTACGTGATCGCTACGAAGCTCATCATCGTATTAATATTTCTGATGAAGCACTGGAAGCGGCTGCTAAATTAAGTAACCGTTATGTATCTGATCGTTTCCTACCAGATAAAGCAATTGATTTGATTGACGAAGCAAGTTCAAAAGTGAGACTAAAAAGTCACACAACTCCAAATAATTTAAAAGAGATTGAACAAGAAATTGAAAAAGTTAAAAATGAAAAAGATGCTGCCGTCCATGCACAAGAATTTGAAAATGCAGCTAACTTAAGAGATAAACAATCAAAACTTGAAAAACAATATGAAGATGCTAAAAATGAATGGAAGACATCTCAAGGCGGACAATCAACATCATTATCTAAAGAAGATATTGCTGAAGTTATTGCAGGATGGACAGGGATTCCATTAACTAGAATTAATGAAACAGAGTCAGATCGTTTGCTTAATTTAGAAGAAACATTACATGATCGAGTAATTGGACAAAACGATGCTGTAACTTCTATTAGTAAAGCAGTTCGTCGTGCACGTGCAGGCCTAAAAGATCCTAAACGTCCAATCGGTAGTTTCATTTTCTTAGGACCAACTGGTGTAGGTAAAACAGAACTTGCACGTGCATTAGCTGAATCAATGTTTGGTGAAGAAGACGCAATGATACGTGTTGATATGAGTGAATTTATGGAGAAACATGCTGTGAGTCGTTTAGTTGGAGCGCCTCCAGGTTATGTAGGCCATGATGATGGTGGTCAATTAACTGAAAAAGTTAGACGTAAGCCATATTCTGTTATCCTATTTGATGAAATTGAAAAAGCGCATCCAGATGTGTTTAATATCTTATTACAAGTACTTGATGATGGACATCTAACTGATACAAAAGGGCGTCAAGTTGATTTCCGTAATACTGTTATTATTATGACATCAAATGTAGGAGCACAAGAACTACAAGATCAACGTTTCGCTGGATTCGGTGGTGCATCTGAAGGACAAGATTATGAAACAATTCGTAGAACTATGATGAAAGAACTTAAAAATTCATTCCGTCCTGAGTTCTTAAACCGTGTAGATGATATTATTGTTTTCCATAAATTAACAAAAGATGAACTTAAAGAAATTGTGACTATGATGGTAAATAAATTAACAAAACGTTTATCAGAACAAGATATTAATATTGTAGTTACTGATAAAGCTAAAGAAAAAATTGCCGAAGAAGGATATGATCCAGAATACGGTGCTCGTCCATTAATTAGAGCAATTCAAAAAACAGTTGAAGATAATTTAAGTGAATTGATACTTGATGGTAATCAAATTGAAGGAAAAGAAGTCACAATTGATCATGATGGTAATGAATTCAAATATGATATCCATGATAAACAAGAAAATAATATAGAAGATACAAAAGAACCAGCAACAGAAGAATAAAAAGAGCTTAAATTCAGAGTCTAGGAGTCATTAAATCCTAGACTCTTCTTTTCATTTATATATATATTTAAATTTGTCATTATAACTGGATACATATAAAATAGATATGTTCAAAAAAATCGGAGGTGCAGTTTTGGCCAAGAAAAAAGTAATTTTCGAATGTATGGCTTGTGGATATCAGTCTCCTAAATGGATGGGAAAATGTCCGAATTGTGGTGCTTGGAATCAAATGGAGGAAATTATTGAAAAGACTTCCAATCCAAAGCATGGCGTAAAAGCAAAAGAGACACAAGCAAAAGTACAGAAATTAAATAGTATTAAGCATGAGGCAACACCGAGAGTTCAAACGGACTCTAAAGAATTTAATCGTGTACTTGGTGGTGGAATTGTTAGTGGATCACTCGTACTGATTGGCGGCGACCCGGGTATTGGGAAATCTACATTATTATTACAGATTTGTGCATCGTTATCACAGAAACTTAATGTACTTTATATCACGGGTGAAGAATCACTAAATCAAACGAAATTGCGTGCAGATCGTCTAGAGGAAGACTCTAGTAATTTAAATGTACTAGCTGAAACAGATTTAGAAGTTATTCATCAAACCGTGGAACAAGAGCGCCCAGACATACTTGTTGTCGATTCAATTCAAACGATTTATCATCCTGAGATTAGTTCAGCACCTGGCTCAGTATCACAAGTTCGAGAAAGTACACAAAGTTTAATGAATATTGCAAAACAAATGAATATCGCAACTTTTATAGTAGGTCACGTAACAAAAGAAGGGCAAATTGCTGGTCCAAGACTATTAGAACATATGGTAGATACAGTTTTATACTTCGAAGGTGATGAACACCATGCTTATCGAATTCTAAGAGCAGTTAAAAATCGTTTTGGTTCAACAAATGAAATGGGTATTTTTGAAATGAAACAAAGTGGTTTGAAAGGGGTACAAAACCCTTCAGAAATGTTTTTAGAAGAACGCTCTACAAATGTTCCAGGATCAACAATTGTGGCTACTATGGAAGGCACACGACCACTATTGATTGAGGTGCAATCTCTAGTAACACCTACTACATTTAATAATCCAAGACGAATGGCCACAGGCATCGACCACAATCGACTTAGCTTACTTATGGCTGTTTTAGAGAAAAAAGAAAATTATCTTTTACAACAACAAGATGCTTACATTAAAGTAGCGGGTGGAGTGAGACTTACTGAACCGGCTGTAGATTTAAGTATTATTGTAGCGACTGCTTCAAGTTTTAAAGATAAAGCCGTAGATGGTTTGGATTGTTATATTGGTGAAGTGGGATTAACTGGTGAGGTAAGACGAGTATCGCGTATCGAGCAACGTGTACAAGAAGCGGCAAAACTAGGATTTAAGAGAGTGATTATTCCCCAAACGAATATAGGTGGATGGACATTCCCAGAAGGTGTTCAGGTCGTTGGTGTGACAACGGTACATGATGCCTTAACATATGCGTTTAGTAATCGCTCATCATAGGCATTTAAAGGGGTGATAACGTATGAAGGTATTAAAAGGAATTATTATTATAATCTACATCATTCTTGGTGCATCATTTGGAATCATGTTAATTCCAGAAATTTTAAATGATTTAGGTATGAACAACCATCCCATTTATACTAATCATTATGTTGATGGTTTAATAGGGATGATTGTATTCTTTCTAATATTTGGGTTATTTATTAATAAAGTAACACGATTACTTAAAGAAGCTGAAATTTGGATTATGCAACGTAGTGCAGTTGAAATTTTGTTTGCTACACTAGGATTAGTCGTTGGTTTATTTATTTCAGTAATGGCTTCATTTATTTTAGAAATGATAGGAAATTCTATATTAAATCACCTTGTGCCTATTATTATTACATTATTATTATGTTATTTAGGATTCCAGTTTGGTTTGAAAAAGCGTGATGAAATGCTTATGTTTTTGCCAGAAAATATAGCACGTTCAATGTCTAAAAATAATATCAGCGCCATACCTAAACTGTTAGATACAAGTGCAATTATTGATGGAAGAATTTTAGATATTATTAAATGCGGATTTATAGATGGAGAAATTCTTATTCCTCAAGGAGTTATAAATGAATTACAAGTAGTTGCAGATGCTAATGATAGTATCAAACGTGAAAAAGGACAACGTGGATTAGATATTTTAAATCAACTTTATGATTTAGACTATCCAACTCGTGTGATTCATCCTCAAAAATCTCATAGTGATATTGACAAACTGTTAGTTGAATTAGCTCAAGTTTATCATGCTCATGTCATTACAACCGATTTCAACTTGAATAAGGTATGTCATGTTCAAGGGATTACTGCATTAAATGTTAATGATTTGTCAGAAGCAATTAAACCCAATGTTCATCAAGGTGACCGACTTAATATTTTATTAACTAAAATGGGTAAAGAACCTGGCCAAGGGGTAGGATATCTAGATGATGGAACAATGGTAGTTGTAGATCATGCCAAATCTCTTATAGGTAAACAGGTTGAATTAGAAGTCATTAGTTTATTACAAACATCATCTGGTCGTATTATATTTGCTAAGACTATAGAGGAGTCCTTAAGTGAATAGAGAAAAGGGTTTCATGTGAAACGTATTCATTTATAAATTATTGTATAACATTTTTCGCTATGAGATATTGATGAGTAACGTAACAACAACAGCAATAGACTTATCAAACCAGCCAATTAATGCTACAATAATAAGGAAATGCGAAGTTGATCTAAGTATAGATTAGAAGTTAAAGTTATTCAAAAACGATTCTTTAAAGATTGTTTGGGATAACTTTTTTCTAATGAAAGAAATCATTCGCTATAAAGAATGAATAACAAAATTAGGAGTGAAACGAATGAGTGAACGCGTAAGAGTAAGATATGCGCCAAGTCCAACTGGATATTTACACATCGGAAATGCAAGAACTGCATTATTTAATTATTTATTTGCTAAACATTATGATGGAGATTTTGTAGTACGTATTGAAGATACAGATAGTAAAAGAAATCTTGAAGATGGAGAATCTTCACAATTTGATAACTTAAAATGGTTAGGCTTAGATTGGGATGAATCTATCGATAAAGACAAAGGTCATGGTCCTTATCGTCAGTCTGAACGTGCAGACATCTATAATCCACTTATTCAACAATTATTAGATGAAGATAAAGCATACAAATGTTACATGACTGAAGAAGAATTAGAAGAAGAACGTGAAGCTCAAATTGCTCGTGGAGAAATGCCACGATATGGCGGTAAACATGCACATCTAACTGAAGAACAACGTCAACAATTTGAAGCTGAAGGACGCAAACCCGCTATTCGTTTCCGTGTTCCAAAAGATAAAACATATACATTTGATGATATGGTTAAAGGAGAAATTTCTTTTGACTCTAATAATATTGGAGATTGGGTTATCGTGAAAAAAGATGGCGTCCCTACGTATAATTTCGCGGTAGCAGTAGATGATCACTATATGGAAATTTCTGATGTTATTCGTGGAGATGATCATGTATCAAATACACCTAAGCAATTAATGATTTATGAAGCATTTGGTTGGGAATCACCACGTTTTGCGCATATGTCATTAATTGTAAATGAACAACGTAAAAAATTAAGTAAACGAGATGGCCAAATTTTACAATTTATCGAGCAATATCGTGATTTAGGTTATTTACCTGAAGCGTTATTCAATTTTATTGCTTTACTAGGTTGGTCTCCTGAAGGTGAAGATGAGATCTTTTCTAAAGAAGAATTCATTAAGATTTTTGATGAACAACGTCTTTCTAAATCTCCAGCAATGTTTGATAGACAAAAATTAGCTTGGGTTAACAACCAATATATGAAAACAAAAGATACAGAAACAGTATTTGAGCTTGCTTTACCACACTTGATCAAAGCAAATTTAATTCCTGAAAATCCAAGTGAAGAAGATAGAGAATGGGGACGCAAATTAATTGGTCTTTATCAAAAAGAAATGAGTTATGCAGGAGAAATTGTTCCGTTATCAGAAATGTTCTTCCATGATATGCCTGAATTAGGTGAAGAAGAACAAGAGGTATTAAATGGCGAACAAGTTCCTGAATTAATGTCTCATTTATATGGTAAATTAGAAGCGCTTGAACCATTTGAAGCTGCTGAAATTAAAAAAACGATTAAAGAAGTACAAAAAGAAACGGGTATTAAAGGTAAACAATTATTTATGCCTATTCGTGTAGCAGTGACTGGTCAAATGCATGGTCCTGAATTACCGAATACAATTGAAGTATTAGGAAAAGAAAAAGTACTATCTCGTTTAAAAAAATATGTTTAAAACAATGTTAATATAATAAGTCAGACACACATGTTTAAACTTGAAATTTTATAAAAAACTTCTTATGATAAAATTAAACATATGTTAGTTAAAGGATTAGTAAATATACGATAATGTTGTTAGAGAGTATGCGGTTGCTGTGAGCATATCATTATCTATATCGAATGCACCTTTGAATGTTCAATTAAATATAGAAATGAGTATGATAAGGTAGACTAGTATGTTCATCAACTTACTTTATCTAAAATGAAGAGTGGAACCGTGCAATAGCGCCTCTAGCAGTTAATGTTAGGGGCGCTTTTTTTAAATATTTGAATTATTATACATGGACTGTAAGATATTCATAATATATAGAAAATGGGGAGGCGAGCGTCTTGATAAAAAGAATGAAAGATGATGTAAAAATGGTATTTGAACAAGACCCTGCAGCACGTACAACATTTGAAGTAATCACAACTTATGCAGGCTTGCATGCGGTATGGAGTCACTTAATTGCACATAAATTATATAATAAAAAACACTACGTTTTGGCGAGAATGATTTCACAAGTATCTCGCTTTTTTACAGGAATTGAAATTCATCCTGGAGCAAAAATCGGAAAACGTCTATTTATTGATCATGGTATGGGTGTAGTCATTGGTGAAACATGTACGATTGGAGATAACGTAACTATTTATCAAGGCGTGACACTTGGTGGTACAGGTAAACAAAAAGGAAAGCGTCATCCAGATATTGGAGATAATGTTTTAATTGCAGCAGGATCAAAAGTTTTAGGAAATATCCAAATTAATTCTAATGTTAATATTGGTGCGAATTCAGTAGTCTTACAATCTGTGCCAAGTTATACAACAGTTGTAGGCATTCCAGGTCATATTGTTAAACAAGAAGGAAAACGAATTGGGAAAACATTTGATCATCGTAATTTGCCTGATCCTTTATTTGAACAAATTAAGCAACTAGAACGACAATTGGAAAAAGCTAAGAATGGAGAGATTAAAGATGATTACATTATATAATACTTTAACACGTCAAAAAGAGGTGTTTAAGCCTATTGAGCCTGGTAAGATAAAAATGTATGTATGTGGACCTACAGTGTATAATTACATTCATATTGGTAATGCCCGTCCAGCAATTAATTATGACGTGGTACGTCGATATTTTGAATATAAAGGCTATACGGTTGATTACGTATCTAATTTTACTGATGTAGATGATAAACTCATTAATCGGTCTAAAGAATTAAATGAAAGTGTGCCAGAAATTGCTGATCGATATATCAAGGCATTCTATGAAGATGTAGGGGCACTTAATGTTAAAAGAGCGACATCTAATCCGCGAGTAATGAATCATATGGATGAAATCATTGACTTCATTAAACAACTTGTAGATGAAGGTTATGCATATGAAAGTAATGGAGATGTGTATTTTAGAACCCGTAAATTTGATGGATATGGTAAATTAAGTCATCAGTCTATTGATGATTTAAAAGTTGGCGCTCGTATAGAAGCAGGTGAACAAAAAGAGGATGCATTGGACTTTACGCTATGGAAAAAGGCAAAACCTGGAGAAATTAGTTGGGAGAGCCCATTTGGACAAGGACGTCCAGGATGGCATATTGAATGCTCTGTAATGGCTTATCATGAATTGGGAAAAACAATTGATATCCATGCAGGAGGATCAGATTTACAATTTCCACATCATGAAAATGAAATAGCGCAATCTGAAGCACACAATCACGCGCCTTTTGCTAATTATTGGATGCATAATGGTTTCATTAATATAGATAATGAAAAAATGAGTAAATCATTAGGTAACTTTATTTTAGTACACGATATTATTAAAGAAATTGATCCAGATGTATTACGTTTCTTCATGATCAGTGTTCATTATAGAAGTCCAATCAACTATAACGTTGAATTAGTGAATGCTGCTAAAAGTGGATTAGAGCGTATACGTAATAGTTATCAATTAATTAAAGAAAGAGAAGCAATCACAACTGATTTAGAAACACAAACAGACTATATTGATCAAATTAATGATATTTTAAAACAATTTGAAGCTGTAATGGATGATGATTTTAATACAGCAAATGCTGTAACTGCATGGTATGATTTATCGAAATTAGCTAATAAATATGTATTAGAAAATACAACATCTACTAAAGTGATTCAGCGCTTTAAAGAAGTATATCACATTTTTAGTGACGTATTAGGTGTGCCATTAGAAGGAAAAGAAAATGATGTATTACTTGATGAAGACATAGAAAAACTTATCGAAGAACGTAATGAAGCACGTAAAAATAAAGATTTTGCTCGAGCTGACGAAATTAGAGATATGCTAAAAGAACAAAATATTATTCTTGAAGATACGCCTCAAGGTGTAAGATTTAGAAGGGGTTAATATGGATGCAAAGCTATTAAACCCATTAACGTTAGCTTATATGGGAGATGCTGTATTAGACCAGCATGTACGTGAATACATTGTGCTTAAATTACAGAGTAAACCGAATCGCTTACACCAAGTATCGAAACAATATGTGTCTGCAAAAAGCCAAGCACAAACGCTCGAGGTATTAATAACAAAAGAATGGTTTACTGAAGAAGAACTAGATATTGTTAGAAGAGGCCGTAACGCTAAAAGTTATACGAAAGCTAAAAATACAGATGTACAAACGTATCGTAAAAGTTCAGGTTTAGAAGCTGTTATAGGATTTCTTTATTTAGATCATCAAAATGAACGATTAGATGCGTTACTTGATACGATTGTACAAATTGTTGATGAAAGGTAGTGAACATAGTGGAAGATATCGTTATTGTCGGTAGACACGCTGTTAAAGAAGCAATTGTGTCTGGTCATACAATAAATAAAATTTGGATACAAGAAGGAATAAGAAAGCAGCAAATTAATGATATTTTAAAAAATGCTAAAGCACAGAAATTGATTATACAAACTGTTCCAAAATCCAAATTAGATAATTTAGCAAATGCACCTCATCAAGGTGTAGCTGCACTGATTGCACCATACGAATATGCAGATTTTGATCAGTTTATTCAATCTCAAAAAGAAAAAGAAGGCCTTTCTACAATAATTATTTTAGATGGTTTAGAAGACCCACATAATCTTGGTTCGATCATTAGAACGGCAGATGCAAGTGGAGTAGATGGAGTTATTATCCCTAAGAGACGTTCTGTTGCGCTCACACAAACTGTCGCAAAAGCGTCAACAGGTGCGATTCAACATGTCCCAGTGATGCGTGTTACAAATTTATCAAAAACAATTGATGAGCTGAAAGATAATGGATATTGGGTAGCAGGAGCTGAAGCGGATAATGCTACAGATTATCGCAATATGGCTGCTGATATGCCATTGGCTATCGTAATTGGTAGTGAAGGGCAAGGTATGAGTAGATTGGTTAAAGATAAATGTGATTTCTATATTAAAATTCCTATGGTAGGCCATGTTAATAGCTTAAATGCTTCTGTAGCTGCTAGTTTAATGATGTATGAAGTCTATCGAAAACGACATCAAATTGGAGACACCCAATGAAAGATAGATATCTAATTATTGATGGTTACAATATGATTGGTCAATCAAGGGAATTGAGTAAAGTAGCAAGAGAAAGTTTAGAGGAAGCACGTGAACAACTCTTAGATGTGATTGCCAATTACAATGCAGTTGTCGCTGATGAGATTGTATGTGTATTTGATGCATATGAACAATCTGGTATAGAAAGAGAATACATGTATCATGGTGTTAAAACAGTTTTTACGAAAGAAAAAGAAACTGCAGATAGCTATATTGAGCGTTATGTATATAATTTATACAATAAACATACGACACATATTACAGTAGTGACTAGCGATATGAGCGAGCAACATGCTATTTTTGGAGCAGGTGCATATCGTGTTTCATCTAGAGAAATGTGGCGAGATTTAAAAGAGAATGCAATGACGGTTAGTAAATCAGTAGATGATTTTAATGAACGTAAACCAAGAACTCGAATTTCGTTATCAAAAGATGTACTTGCAGAATTTGAAAAAATACGACGAGGATATGGTAAAAAACATAAATAATACAGTCTTGATATTTAAAAGATGCGTCTTATACAATGTGCCTAACTTATAAAGAAAGGTTTTGTATATGACTTATCATTTTCGACAACTAGAAGATATATTTAAAGCTTTTCAATATAGCCAAAATACATTGGAGAAAGAACAGTTATTCGCAAATATAATGAATGTGATACGTCCTAAACTTATGATGAAGTTTAGAATGCTAGGTATAGATCATCAAGAACTGGAAGATTTAATTCAAGATACCTCGTTAAAGATATATTTAGCTTTACACACATTTAATTTTAATACGAATGTTCCATTCGAACATTATTTAAATCGTTTAGTTTATTCTGTAAAAAAAGATTTTTGGAGAAAACGTTATGCGTTTAATCAACGTCAACAATTGTTAATCAATGAATGTGTAGTAGAATATCGTTTGAATCAAATGATAAAAAGGACGGAAGAACTATATTTAACTAGATTAAGTAAAGAAGACTTGATAGATAGTTTTAAGAAGTTAAGTATGTTTGAAAGAGAAGTTGCAAATTTACTTCTACTTGATTATTCCCCATCAGAAATAGCGAAAAGACTAAATGTAAAAGATAAAGTAGTTTACAATAGTATTCAACGTTGTAAAATAAAAATGAAACAATATTTATTAAAATACAAATGTTAAGTATTTTAGTACGAGTTTGACAGTTTATTATAAGTTTATGTATAGTATACTGGTATTAATATGAGCAAAGGTGAATTGATGTGAGAAAAGTACCTTTAGTTTGTGAAATGTGTGGTAGCAGAAATTATAATGTACCTAAAAAAGAAACATCAGCTAAGAGATTACAACTGAAGAAATATTGTTCCAGATGTAATGAACACACGATGCATAAAGAATCAAAGTAATGAGTTTATAAGTATATACTTTGAAGAGCATGGAGGTAAGGTTATGGCTAAAGATAAAGACGCAAGTAAGAATAAAGAAAGTTTCTTCCAAGGCGTTAAAAGCGAAATGGAAAAAACAAGTTGGCCTACGAAAGAAGAACTTTTTAAATATACTGTCATTGTAGTAGCTACAGTAATTTTCTTTATGGTCTTTTTCTGGGTATTAGACGTAGGTATTGGTAATTTAATTGAATTATTTAGATAAGAGTAAGGAGTGACAACATGTCTGAAGAAGTTGGGACTAAGCGTTGGTACGCAGTGCATACGTATTCTGGATATGAAAATAAAGTTAAAAAGAATTTAGAAAAAAGAGTAGAATCAATGAATATGACAGAGCAAATTTTTAGAGTTGTCATACCTGAAGAGGAAGAAACACAAGTTAAAGATGGGAAAGCAAAAAAACAAGTTAAAAAGACATTTCCTGGGTATGTTTTAGTAGAACTTATTATGACAGATGAATCATGGTATGTTGTACGTAATACACCAGGTGTCACAGGATTTGTTGGTTCAGCAGGTGCAGGTTCAAAACCTAATCCATTACTTCCTGAAGAAATGAGATTTATCTTAAAACAAATGGGACTTAAAGAAAAAACAATTGATGTAGAATTAGATGTAGGTGAACAAGTCCGCATCAAATCAGGACCATTTGCAAATCAAGTTGGTGAAGTTCAAGAAATCGAAGCAGATAAATTTAAATTAACTGTATTAGTCGATATGTTTGGTAGAGAAACACCAGTTGAAGTAGAATTCGATCAAATAGAAAAATTATAATCATTTTAAATTATAAAGTATGATTTGCTTAAAAAGATGAAATTTTACTATTGATTTTTAATTAAGTTTAATGTTAAAATAATGTGGTCGCGTTTTTAGAACGCTCATTTCGTCACGAAATGTTTATGAGTGGGAGGGCAAAACTGAGCCCTGTGACCACATCACGATATCAAGGAGGTGCACATCGTGGCTAAAAAAGTAGAAAAAGTAGTTAAATTACAAATTCCTGCAGGTAAAGCGAACCCAGCACCACCAGTTGGTCCAGCATTAGGTCAAGCAGGTGTGAACATCATGGGATTCTGTAAAGAATTCAATGCACGTACACAAGAACAAGCAGGTTTAATCATTCCGGTAGAAATCAGTGTATATGAAGATCGTTCATTTACATTCATTACTAAAACTCCACCGGCTCCAGTACTACTTAAAAAAGCAGCTGGCGTTGAAAAAGGTTCTGGTGAACCAAACAAAACTAAAGTTGCTACAGTAACTAAAGATCAAGTACGTGAAATTGCTCAAACAAAAATGCAAGACTTAAACGCTGCAGACGAAGAAGCAGCTATGCGTATTATCGAAGGTACTGCACGTAGTATGGGTATCACTGTACAATAATTATTAAATGAAAATTAGTTTGAATTTGAAATAAACTGATAGACGATAGCAGGTAACAGAAACGACAACATATATTGTCTATGATTAGTCTTTAGTAAATTAATATTTATTATTGACATCATCTGTTATCTGCTCTTAACTTGTGTAAATCACACAAGTAAGCGTGGGAGGAAATTCCGCTAAAACCACTAAAGGAGGAACAATAAATGGCTAAAAAAGGTAAAAAGTATCAAGAAGCAGCTAATAAAGTTGACCGTACTAAATACTATAGTGTTGAAGAAGCAATTAAATTAGCTAAAGAAACTAGTATCGCTAACTTTGATGCATCAGTTGAAGTAGCATTCCGTTTAGGTATTGATACACGTAAAAATGACCAACAAATCCGTGGTGCAGTAGTGCTACCAAACGGTACTGGTAAATCACAACGTGTATTAGTTTTCGCTAAAGGTGATAAAATTACAGAAGCAGAAGAAGCAGGCGCAGATTACGTAGGTGAATCTGAATATGCTCAAAAAATCCAACAAGGTTGGTTCGACTTTGACGTAGTAGTAGCTACACCTGACATGATGGGTGAAGTTGGTAAATTAGGTCGTGTATTAGGACCTAAAGGTTTAATGCCAAACCCTAAAACTGGTACAGTAACTATGGACGTTAAAAAAGCTGTAGAAGAAATTAAAGCTGGTAAAGTTGAATATCGTGCTGAAAAAGCAGGTATCGTACATGCTACGATTGGTAAAGTATCTTTCGACGAAGAAAAATTAGTTGAAAACTTTAATGCTTTACAAGATGTTTTAGCTAAAGCTAAACCAGCATCTGCTAAAGGTACTTACTTCAAATCTGTTGCTGTAACTACAACAATGGGTCCTGGAGTTAAAGTAGATACTTCAGCATTTAAACTTTAATTTTAAATATATTAATAGATTATAGACTGGTAGATAATAATTGCTTATTTTGAAAAAGATAAGATACATTTTCTTCCAGTCTTTTTTCAAAAAAACAATTGACATATTACAATAAACAAGTTATATTATTTATTGTGATTATTTTACCTAAGACAGTAGGAGTTAATTTTTAACTTAAAACAATATCCTACCGAGGCTAAAATTGACTTGAACGTGATGATTATTATAATGATCTTTCAAGCACTTTTTGCCGTGGGTAGAAAGTGCTTTTTTTATTAAAAAAGCACCAAAAATATAAATGGAGGTGTCTGAATGTCTGCTATTATTGAAGCTAAAAAACAACAAGTTGACGTTATCGCTGAACAACTTAAAAATTCAGTTTCAACTGTTATTGTGGACTACCGTGGTTTAACTGTTGCGGAAGTAACTGATTTACGTGCTCAATTACGTGAAGCTGGTGTTGAGTATAAAGTATACAAAAACACATTAGTTCGTCGTGCAGCTGAAAAAGCAGGTATCGAAGGCTTAGATGAATTCTTAACTGGTCCTACAGCTATCGCTACAACTACTGATGATGTAGTTGCTCCAGCGAAAGTGATCTCAGGATTTGCTAAAGAACATGAAGCTTTAGAAATTAAAACAGGCGTTATGGAAGGTAACGTTATCTCAGCAGAAGAAGTTAAAACTGTTGGTTCATTACCTTCACACGATGGTCTTGTATCTATGCTTTTATCAGTATTACAAGCTCCAGTACGCAACTTCGCTTATGCGGTTAAAGCTGTTGGAGAACAAAAAGAAGAAAGCGCTGAATAATTGCGCATAAAATTTTAAAATAAATGGAGGAATAATAAAATGGCTAATCAAGAACAAATCATTGAAGCAATTAAAGAAATGTCAGTATTAGAATTAAACGATTTAGTAAAAGCAATTGAAGAAGAATTTGGTGTAACAGCAGCAGCTCCTGTAGCAGCAGCTGGTGCAGCTGGTGGCGGAGACGCTGGCGCAGAAAAAACTGAATTTGACGTTGAATTAACTTCAGCTGGATCTTCAAAAATCAAAGTTGTTAAAGCAGTTAAAGAAGCAACTGGCTTAGGCTTAAAAGACGCTAAAGAATTAGTAGACAACGCTCCTAAAGTAATCAAAGAAGCTGTTGCTAAAGAAGATGCTGAAAAACTTAAAGAACAATTAGAAGAAGTTGGAGCTACTGTAGAATTAAAATAATTCTAGTATCTTAACTTAATATATAAGTAAATCATTTTAACTTAGTCACTTTAGAGTGAAAGCGTTAATGATTACTTGCATTCTTTGAGAAATTAAAACCCCGTTATTGTTGATAACGGGGTTTTAATTCATTTTCTAATCAAATAGATGAACAAATAAAGAGGTGAAATCATGAGTCACTACTATGATGAAAATCCTGAAGTACAAAGTGATGAAAAAACAATTCAATACTTTTATCATAAATCTCAGTTAAAACTAACGACAGATGCGGGCGTTTTTTCAAAAGGAAAAGTAGATTTTGGGTCTGATTTATTAGTACAAACGTTTTTAAATGAACATCCACCAGGTCCAAGTAAACGTATCATTGATGTTGGCTGTGGTTATGGTCCTATTGGTTTAATGATTGCTAAAGTGTCACCACACCACCAAATAACTATGGTGGATGTGAATCATCGAGCATTACATTTGGCTGAAAAGAACAAAAAGCAAAATCAAATTGATAATGTCATCATTACAGAAAGTGATGGTCTGTCACAAGTTGAGAATGAATATTTTGACTTTGTATTAACAAATCCACCAATTAGAGCTGGGAAAAATGTTGTTCATCGAATCTTTGAAGAAGCATATCAAAAGCTAAAAAATCAAGGTGAACTCTATGTTGTCATTCAGAAAAAGCAAGGTATGCCTTCTGCTAAAAAGAAAATGGAAGAAATATTTAATAATGTAGAAACTGTGAACAAAAGTAAAGGGTACTATATATTGAAGAGCCAAAAAGGTTGATTTCAAAATGGTATTCTGATATAGTTATAAAATGTAAAAATTTATGTTCAACAAGTGTGTACTTTTACGCAAATTGAGCACGATAAACAAGAATAAGAGAAGAATCGAAAATGGTGTCATCAATTGTGTTGCCGTTTTCTTTTTGTCTTGTTATGTGAAATTTTGTGTATAAGTTCAACACAATATTTGAGGGGTGAATCTGTTTGGCAGGTCAAGTTGTCCAATATGGAAGACATCGTAAACGTAGAAATTATGCGAGAATTTCAGAAGTATTAGAATTACCTAACTTAATAGAAATTCAAACTAAATCTTATGACTGGTTCTTAAAAGAAGGTTTATTAGAAATGTTCCGTGATATTTCACCAATTGAAGATTTCACTGGAAACCTATCTTTAGAATTTGTGGATTATAGATTAGGTGAACCAAAATATGATTTAGAAGAATCAAAAAACCGTGACGCTACTTATGCTGCACCTCTTCGTGTTAAAGTACGTCTCATTATCAAAGAAACTGGTGAAGTTAAAGAACAAGAAGTTTTCATGGGTGACTTCCCATTGATGACGGATACTGGTACGTTCGTAATTAATGGTGCAGAACGTGTTATCGTTTCACAATTAGTACGTTCACCATCAGTATATTTTAATGAAAAAATAGATAAAAATGGACGTGAAAATTACGACGCAACGATTATTCCAAACCGTGGCGCGTGGTTAGAATATGAAACAGATGCTAAAGACATCGTTTACGTTCGAATTGATAGAACACGTAAATTACCTTTAACAGTATTATTACGTGCTTTAGGATTCTCTAGTGATCAAGAAATTATCGATTTATTAGGAGATAGTGAATACTTACGTAATACGCTTGAAAAAGATAGTACTGAAAATACTGAACAAGCTTTATTAGAAATCTATGAACGTTTACGTCCTGGTGAACCACCAACAGTTGAAAACGCAAAAAGCTTATTATATTCACGTTTCTTCGACCCTAAACGCTATGATTTAGCAAGTGTTGGTCGCTATAAAACAAATAAAAAGTTACACCTAAAACATCGTTTATTTAACCAAAAATTAGCTGAACCAATCGTTGACAGCGAAACAGGTGAAATTGTTGCTGAAGAAGGAACAGTTTTAGATCGTCGTAAATTAGACGAAATTATGAATGTTTTAGAGTCAAATGCAAACAGTGAAGTGTTCGAGTTAGAAGGTAGCGTTATTGATGAACCTGTAGAAATTCAATCAATTAAAGTGTATGTTCCAAATGATGAAGAAGAACGCACTACAACAGTGATTGGTAATGCATTACCTGATTCAGAAGTGAAATGTATTACACCAGCAGATATTATTGCCTCAATGAGTTATTTCTTTAACTTATTGAATGGTATTGGTTATACAGATGATATTGACCATTTAGGTAATCGTCGTTTACGTTCAGTAGGTGAACTGTTACAAAACCAATTCCGAATTGGTTTATCTAGAATGGAACGTGTCGTTCGCGAAAGAATGTCTATTCAAGATACTGATTCAATTACACCACAACAATTAATTAATATTAGACCTGTAATTGCTTCAATTAAAGAATTCTTTGGTAGTTCTCAATTGTCTCAATTCATGGACCAAGCTAACCCATTAGCAGAGTTAACACATAAACGTCGTCTTTCTGCTTTAGGACCTGGTGGTTTAACACGTGAACGTGCACAAATGGAAGTTCGTGACGTACACTATTCTCACTATGGTCGTATGTGTCCAATTGAGACACCAGAGGGACCAAACATTGGTTTAATTAACTCATTATCTAGTTATGCACGTGTAAATGAATTTGGTTTTATCGAAACACCATATCGTAAAGTAGATATTGATACAAATTCAATTACTGATCAAATTGATTATTTAACTGCTGATGAAGAAGATAGCTATGTAGTTGCACAAGCCAATTCTCGTTTAGATGAAAATGGTCGTTTCCTAGATGATGAAGTGGTATGTCGTTTCCGTGGTAACAATACTGTTATGGCAAAAGAAAAAATGGACTACATGGATGTATCACCTAAACAAGTAGTATCAGCAGCGACAGCTTGTATCCCATTCCTTGAAAACGATGACTCTAACCGTGCGTTAATGGGTGCGAACATGCAACGTCAAGCAGTACCATTGATGAATCCTGAAGCTCCATTTGTGGGTACAGGTATGGAACATGTGGCAGCTCGTGACTCTGGTGCAGCAATTACTGCAAAACATAGAGGTCGTGTTGAACATGTTGAGTCTAATGAAATTCTAGTTCGTCGTTTAGTTGAGGAAAATGGAACTGAACATGAAGGCGAATTAGACCGTTACCCATTAGCTAAATTTAAACGTTCAAACTCTGGTACTTGTTATAACCAACGTCCAATCGTTTCTGTAGGTGACGTTGTAGAATACAATGAAATTTTAGCTGATGGTCCTTCAATGGAATTAGGAGAAATGGCATTAGGTCGTAACGTCGTTGTAGGTTTCATGACTTGGGACGGATATAACTATGAGGATGCCGTTATCATGAGTGAACGATTAGTTAAAGACGATGTATATACTTCAATTCATATTGAAGAATACGAATCTGAAGCACGTGATACTAAATTAGGACCTGAAGAAATTACACGTGATATTCCTAACGTTTCTGAAAATGCACTTAAAAACTTAGACGATCGTGGTATTATATACGTCGGTGCAGAAGTTAAAGATGGAGATATCTTAGTTGGTAAAGTAACGCCAAAAGGTGTCACAGAATTAACTGCAGAAGAACGATTATTACACGCCATCTTTGGTGAAAAAGCAAGAGAAGTTCGCGATACTTCATTACGTGTGCCACATGGTGCAGGTGGTATCGTTCTAGACGTTAAAGTATTTAATCGTGAAGAAGGCGATGATACTTTATCACCAGGTGTGAACCAACTTGTTCGTGTATATATCGTTCAAAAACGTAAAATCCATGTTGGGGACAAAATGTGTGGTCGTCATGGTAACAAAGGGGTTATCTCTAAGATTGTTCCTGAAGAAGATATGCCTTACTTACCAGATGGACGTCCAATCGATATCATGTTAAACCCACTAGGTGTACCATCACGTATGAACATTGGACAAGTTTTAGAGTTACATTTAGGTATGGCTGCTAAAAACTTAGGTATTCATGTTGCTTCTCCAGTATTCGATGGTGCAAACGACGATGATGTATGGTCTACAATCGAAGAGGCTGGTATGGCACGTGATGGTAAAACAGTATTATATGATGGACGTACTGGTGAACCATTCGATAATCGTATTTCTGTTGGAGTAATGTATATGCTTAAACTTGCTCACATGGTTGACGATAAATTGCATGCGCGTTCAACTGGACCTTACTCACTTGTTACACAACAACCACTTGGTGGTAAAGCACAATTCGGTGGACAACGTTTCGGTGAGATGGAGGTATGGGCACTTGAAGCTTATGGTGCAGCATACACATTACAAGAAATCTTAACTTATAAATCTGACGATACTGTAGGTCGTGTTAAAACATACGAATCTATCGTTAAAGGTGAAAACATTTCAAGACCAAGTGTTCCTGAATCATTCCGAGTATTGATGAAAGAATTACAAAGTTTAGGTTTAGATGTAAAAGTTATGGATGAACATGATAATGAAATCGAAATGGCCGATGTTGATGATGAAGATGCAACTGAGCGCAAAGTAGATTTACAACAAAAAGATGTTCCAGAAACTCAAAAAGAAACTAACGAATAATAAAATTATAAATTTAAGATGAATAAACATGAGTTGCGTAATTTTAATCTCATCAAGATTTAGATTGCGCACTGATGTGCATCTTATGTATGTGATGTCAGTTTCAGTAAATGTAAATCAATCAAATAGCACAGCTAATCTAAATTGAAGGAGGTAGGCTCCTTGATTGATGTAAATAATTTCCATTATATGAAAATCGGTTTAGCCTCACCTGAAAAAATCCGTTCTTGGTCATATGGTGAAGTGAAAAAACCAGAAACAATTAACTATCGTACTTTGAAACCTGAGAAAGATGGTCTTTTCTGTGAAAGAATTTTTGGACCTACAAAAGACTGGGAGTGTAGTTGTGGTAAGTACAAACGTGTACGCTACAAAGGCATGGTTTGTGACCGTTGTGGTGTAGAAGTCACAAAATCTAAAGTTCGTCGTGAAAGAATGGGTCATATTGAATTAGCAGCACCTGTTTCTCACATTTGGTACTTTAAAGGTATCCCAAGTCGTATGGGTCTTTTATTAGATATGTCTCCAAGATCATTAGAAGAAGTTATTTATTTTGCTTCTTATGTGGTTGTAGATCCAGGTCCAACTGGATTAGAGAAAAAATCATTATTATCTGAAGCTGAATTCAGAGAATATTATGATAAATACCCAGGTCAATTTGTAGCAAAAATGGGTGCAGAAGGTATTAAAGACCTATTAGAAGAAATTGACTTAGATGAAGAATTAAAAGCATTACGTGATGAATTAGAATCAGCAACTGGACAAAGATTAACACGTGCAATTAAACGTTTAGAAGTTGTGGAATCATTTAGAAATTCTGGAAATAATCCTTCATGGATGATTTTAGATGTACTACCAATTATTCCACCAGAAATTCGTCCTATGGTTCAATTAGATGGTGGACGTTTTGCAACAAGTGATTTAAATGATTTATATCGTCGTGTTATTAACCGTAATAATCGTTTGAAACGTTTATTAGATCTTGGTGCTCCTGGTATTATCGTTCAAAACGAAAAACGTATGTTACAAGAAGCAGTAGATGCACTAATCGATAATGGTCGTCGTGGTCGTCCAGTAACTGGTCCAGGTAATAGACCATTGAAATCTTTATCACATATGTTAAAAGGTAAACAAGGTCGTTTCCGTCAAAACTTACTTGGTAAACGTGTTGACTACTCAGGTCGTTCAGTTATCGCGGTAGGACCAAACTTAAAAATGTATCAATGTGGTCTTCCAAAAGAAATGGCACTTGAATTATTTAAACCTTTCGTCATGAAAGAATTAGTTCAACGTGAAATCGCAACAAACATTAAAAATGCGAAAAGTAAAATTGAACGCATGGATGATGAAGTATGGGATGTATTAGAAGATGTCATTAAAGAACACCCAGTATTACTTAACCGTGCGCCAACGCTTCACAGATTAGGTATTCAAGCTTTCGAACCTACTTTAGTAGAAGGACGTGCAATCCGTTTACATCCACTTGTAACAACAGCTTATAACGCTGACTTTGATGGTGACCAAATGGCGGTCCACGTACCATTATCTAAAGAAGCACAAGCTGAAGCACGTATGTTAATGTTAGCGGCACAAAATATCTTGAACCCTAAAGATGGTAAACCAGTTGTTACACCATCACAAGATATGGTATTAGGTAACTATTACTTAACTTTAGAACGTAAAGATGCTGTAAATACTGGTATAATCTTTAATGATACAAATGAAGTACTTAAAGCATATGCAAATGGTTATGTTCATCTACACACTCGTATAGGTTTACATGCGCGTTCACTTAATAACCCTACATTTACAGAAGAACAAAATAATAAAATTTTAGCTACTTCTGTAGGTAAAGTGATCTTTAATGAAATCATTCCAGATTCATTTGCATATATTAATGAGCCTACTCAAGAAAACTTAGAAGATAAAACACCTGATAAATATTTTGTTGATCCAACACAATTAGGTGAAGGTGGTCTTAAAGCTTACTTCGAAGAGCAAGAACTTACTGCACCTTTCAACAAAAAATTCTTAGGTAATATTATTGCTGAAGTATTTAACAGATTTAGCATCACAGATACATCAATGATGCTTGACCGCATGAAAGATTTAGGATTCAAGTTCTCATCTAAAGCTGGTATTACAGTTGGTGTATCTGATATCGTAGTACTTCCAGATAAACAACAAATTTTAGATGAACACGAAAAATTAGTAGAACGTGTATCTAAACAATTTAATCGTGGTTTAATCACTGAAGATGAACGTTACAATGCAGTTGTTGAAATTTGGACAGATGCCAAAGATCAAATTCAAGGCGAATTAATGCAATCACTTGAAAAAACAAACCCAATCTTTATGATGAGTGACTCAGGTGCCCGTGGTAACGCATCTAACTTCACACAATTAGCCGGAATGCGTGGATTAATGGCTGCGCCATCAGGTAAAATTATTGAGTTACCAATTACTTCATCATTCCGTGAAGGTTTAACAGTATTAGAATACTTCATCTCAACTCATGGTGCGCGTAAAGGTCTTGCCGATACAGCACTTAAAACAGCCGATTCAGGTTATCTTACTCGTCGTCTTGTTGATGTTGCACAAGATGTTATCGTTCGTGAAGAAGATTGTGGTACGGACCGTGGTTTATTAGTTTCTGATATTAAAGAAGGTACAGAAATGATTGAACCATTTATCGAACGTATTGAAGGCCGTTATTCTAAAGAAACAATTCGTCATCCTGAAACGGATGAAATCATTATTCGTCCTGATGAATTAATCACACCTGAAATTGCTAAGAAAATTACAGATGCAGGTATTGAAAAAATGTATATCCGTTCAGCATTTACATGTAATACTCGTCATGGTGTATGTGAAAAATGTTACGGTAAAAACCTTGCTACAGGTGAAAAAGTTGAAGTAGGTGAAGCAGTTGGTACTATTGCCGCTCAATCAATTGGTGAGCCTGGTACCCAACTTACAATGCGTACTTTCCATACAGGTGGGGTAGCAGGAAGCGATATCACTCAAGGTCTTCCACGTATCCAAGAGATCTTTGAAGCACGTAACCCTAAAGGTCAAGCGGTAATTACTGAAATCGAAGGTGTCGTTGAAGATATTAAATTAGCAAAAGATCGTCAACAAGAAATTGTGATTAAAGGTGCTAATGAAACAAGATCTTATCTTGCTTCAGGTACTTCAAGAATTAAAGTAGAAATTGGCCAATCAGTAGAACGTGGAGAAGTATTAACTGAAGGTTCTATTGAACCTAAGAACTTCTTAGCTGTTGCTGGTTTAAACGCGACTGAAAGCTACTTACTTAAAGAAGTGCAAAAAGTTTATCGTATGCAAGGTGTAGAAATTGATGATAAACACGTTGAAGTAATGGTTAGACAAATGTTACGTAAAGTAAGAATTATTGAAGCTGGTGACACTAAACTTCTACCAGGTTCATTAGTAGATATTCATAACTTTACTGATGCAAATAGAGAAGCGTTTAAAGAACGTAAACGCCCAGCTACTGCAAAACCAGTATTACTTGGTATTACTAAAGCATCTCTTGAAACAGAAAGCTTCTTATCTGCGGCTTCATTCCAAGAAACTACTCGTGTACTTACTGATGCTGCTATTAAAGGTAAACGCGATGACTTACTTGGACTTAAAGAGAATGTTATTATCGGTAAACTTATCCCAGCTGGTACAGGTATGAGACGTTATAGTGACGTTAAATACGATAAAGTGGGTACTCCAGTTGCTGAAGCTGACGAAGCAGAAGTGACTGAGTAATTAATGTGAAAGTAACTTGGAACTTTAATTTGTTCCAAGTTCTTTTCTTTTAATATTTACAGAAAATGATAAAAAATGTTGACTAATTATTATATAAAGTGTTATTATTGTAAAGGTTGATGCAAGCAGAACTTTGGAGGATATTTAATGTCTAATGAAAAAGTTGCACGCTTTAACAAACAACATTTTGTAGTTGGTCTTAAACAAACGTTAAAAGCGTTGAAAAAAGATCAAGTTGCATCATTGATTATTGCTAAAGATGTTGAGATATACTTATTAGCTCAAGTATTTAGCCAAATCAATCATAAAAGCATACCGATTACTTATTTCGAAAGCAAATCGACTTTAGGAAAAGCAGTAGGTATTAATGTTAATGCGACAATTGTTGCGTTATTGAATGAGAATTAGTAAGTTTTTACACTTACTAAATTTTATTTAACCTAAAAATGAACCACCTGGATGTGTGGAATTAAAAAATGAAGAGAGGAGGACATTCAATGCCAACTATTAATCAATTAGTACGTAAACCTAGACAAAGTAAATCTAAAAAATCAGATTCACCAGCGTTAAACAGAGGTTTCAATAGTAAAAAGAAACAATTTACTAACTTAAACTCACCTCAAAAACGTGGTGTTTGTACTCGTGTAGGTACAATGACACCTAAAAAACCTAACTCAGCGTTACGTAAATACGCTCGTGTGCGTTTATCAAACAACATTGAAATCAACGCATACATTCCTGGTATCGGCCATAACTTACAAGAACACAGTGTTGTACTTGTACGTGGTGGACGTGTAAAAGACTTACCTGGTGTGCGTTACCATATTGTACGTGGTGCACTTGATACTTCAGGTGTAGACGGACGTAGACAAGGACGTTCATTATACGGAACTAAAAAACCTAAAAATTAAGTTTAAGATTGTGTAAATTTTACTATCAATTTTTAAGAATATATTATAATAGGAAGGGAGGACTTTATAATGCCTCGTAAAGGATCAGTACCTAAAAGAGACGTATTACCAGATCCAATTCATAACTCTAAGTTAGTTACAAAATTAATTAACAAAATTATGTTAGATGGTAAACGCGGAACAGCACAAAGAATTCTTTATTCTGCATTTGACCTTGTAGAACAACGCAGTGGTCGTGATGCTTTAGAAGTATTCGAAGAAGCTATTAACAACATTATGCCAGTATTAGAAGTAAAAGCGCGTCGTGTAGGTGGTTCAAACTACCAAGTACCTGTTGAGGTGCGCCCAGAACGTCGTACAACTTTAGGATTACGTTGGTTAGTAAACTACGCTCGTCTTCGTGGTGAAAAAACTATGGAAGATCGTTTAGCTAACGAAATCTTAGATGCTGCTAATAATACAGGTGGTGCAGTCAAAAAACGTGAGGACACTCACAAAATGGCTGAAGCGAACAAAGCATTCGCTCACTATCGTTGGTAAGATTGAAGCTTTAACCCTGAGTGTGTTCCGTCATATTGGTTTACCAAGTAAAATGGTTCATGCTTAGGGCATCGCCATATTCTATAGTACTTATTCAGTAATAACTGGAAGGAGAAAAACAATGGCTAGAGACTTTTCTTTGAAAAACACTCGTAATATCGGTATCATGGCTCACATCGATGCTGGTAAAACTACAACGACTGAACGTATTCTTTATTATACAGGTCGTATCCACAAAATTGGTGAAACACATGAAGGTGCTTCACAAATGGACTGGATGGAACAAGAACAAGATCGTGGTATTACAATCACATCAGCTGCAACAACAGCTTCTTGGAAAGACCACCGTGTTAACATTATCGATACACCAGGACACGTAGACTTCACTGTAGAAGTTGAACGTTCATTACGTGTACTTGACGGTGCGGTTACTGTACTTGATGCTCAATCAGGTGTAGAACCTCAAACTGAAACTGTTTGGCGTCAAGCTACTACTTATGGTGTTCCTCGTATTGTATTTGTTAACAAAATGGATAAACTTGGTGCAAACTTTGAGTATTCAGTAAGTACATTACATGATCGCTTACAAGCAAATGCAGCACCTATCCAATTACCAATTGGTGCCGAAGATGAATTTGAAGCAATCATTGACTTAGTTGAAATGAAATGTTTCAAATATACAAATGACTTAGGTACAGAAATTGAAGAAATTGAAATTCCTGAAGATCACAAAGAAAGAGCTGAAGAAGCTCGTTCTAATTTAATCGAAGCAGTTGCAGAAACTAGCGACGAATTAATGGAAAAATATCTTGGTGACGAAGAAATTTCAGTAGCTGAATTAAAAAATGCTATCCGTCAAGCAACTACTGACGTAGAATTCTACCCAGTACTTTGTGGTACAGCATTCAAAAACAAAGGTGTTCAATTAATGCTTAATGCAGTAATTGATTACTTACCATCACCATTAGATGTTAAACCTATCGTAGGTCATCGTGCTGAAAATCCTGATGAAGAAGTCATTGCAAAAGCTGACGATAATGCTGAATTCGCAGCGTTAGCTTTCAAAGTTATGACTGACCCTTATGTTGGTAAATTAACTTTCTTCCGTGTATATTCAGGTACGTTAACATCTGGTTCATACGTTAAAAACTCAACAAAAGATAAACGTGAACGTGTAGGTCGTTTATTACAAATGCATGCGAACTCTCGTCAAGAAATTGACACTGTTTACTCAGGAGATATCGCTGCAGCTGTAGGTCTTAAAGAAACAGGTACTGGTGACACTTTATGTGGTGAGAAAAATGACATTATCTTGGAATCAATGGAATTCCCAGAACCAGTTATTCACTTATCAGTAGAACCTAAGTCTAAAGCTGACCAAGATAAAATGACTCAAGCTTTAGTTAAATTACAAGAAGAAGACCCTACTTTCCATGCACATACTGACGAAGAAACTGGACAAGTTATCATCGGTGGTATGGGTGAGTTACACTTAGATATCTTAGTAGACCGTATGAAAAAAGAATTCAACGTTGAATGTAACGTAGGTGCACCAATGGTTTCATATCGTGAAACATTTAAACAATCTGCTCAAGTTCAAGGTAAATTCTCTCGTCAATCAGGTGGTCGTGGACAATATGGTGATGTTCATATTGAATTCACTCCAAATGAAACTGGCGCAGGTTTCGAATTCGAAAACGCTATCGTTGGTGGTGTAGTTCCTCGTGAATACATTCCATCAGTTGAAGCTGGTCTTAAAGATGCTATGGAAAACGGTGTATTAGCTGGTTATCCATTAATTGATGTTAAAGCTAAATTATTTGATGGTTCATACCATGATGTCGATTCATCAGAAATGGCCTTCAAAATTGCTGCATCATTAGCACTTAAAGAAGCTGCTAAAAAATGTGATCCAGTTATCTTAGAACCAATGATGAAAGTTACAATCGAAATGCCTGAAGAATACATGGGCGATATCATGGGTGACGTAACAGCTCGTCGTGGACGTGTTGATGGTATGGAACCACGTGGTAATGCACAAGTTGTTAACGCTTATGTACCACTTTCAGAAATGTTTGGTTATGCAACTTCATTACGTTCTAACACTCAAGGTCGCGGTACTTACACTATGTACTTTGACCATTATGCAGAAGTTCCAAAATCAATTGCTGAAGAAATCATCAAAAAAATAAAGGTGAATAATATAACTTGTTTTAACTAGTAAATCTAGGTAAAATACAGCTTGAGCTTATTAATTAAGCATTCATCTTTATGAATTGATTTTTTATCCAAAATGCATTATAAAAGAACTATGAATTCTTTTTAGAACAATCATTATGTCTCATGATAGTGAGTAACTATCATGAGAGATAATATTGAAATAACTTTAACTAGAATAGGAGAGATTTAATAATGGCAAAAGAAAAATTTGATCGCTCAAAAGAACATGCCAATATTGGTACTATCGGTCACGTTGACCATGGTAAAACTACTTTAACAGCTGCTATCGCAACTGTATTAGCTAAAAATGGTGACACTGTAGCACAATCATATGACATGATTGACAACGCTCCAGAAGAAAAAGAACGTGGTATTACAATCAATACTGCACACATCGAATATCAAACTGACAAACGTCACTATGCTCACGTTGACTGCCCAGGACACGCTGACTATGTTAAAAACATGATCACTGGTGCTGCTCAAATGGACGGCGGTATCTTAGTAGTATCTGCTGCTGACGGTCCAATGCCACAAACTCGTGAACACATTCTTTTATCACGTAACGTTGGTGTACCAGCATTAGTAGTATTCTTAAACAAAGTTGACATGGTTGACGATGAAGAATTATTAGAATTAGTTGAAATGGAAGTACGTGACTTATTATCTGAATACGACTTCCCAGGTGACGACGTACCTGTAATCGCTGGTTCAGCTTTAAAAGCTTTAGAAGGCGATGCTCAATACGAAGAAAAAATCTTAGAATTAATGCAAGCAGTTGATGATTACATTCCAACTCCAGAACGTGACTCTGATAAACCATTCATGATGCCAGTTGAGGACGTATTCTCAATCACTGGTCGTGGTACTGTTGCTACAGGCCGTGTTGAACGTGGTCAAATCAAAGTTGGTGAAGAAGTTGAAATTATTGGTATCAAAGATACTTCTAAAACAACTGTTACTGGTGTAGAAATGTTCCGTAAATTATTAGACTACGCTGAAGCTGGTGACAACATCGGTGCTTTATTACGTGGTGTTGCTCGTGAAGATGTACAACGTGGTCAAGTATTAGCTGCTCCAGGTTCAATCACACCTCACACAAAATTCAAAGCAGACGTATATGTTTTATCAAAAGATGAAGGTGGACGTCATACTCCATTCTTCACTAACTATCGTCCACAATTCTATTTCCGTACTACTGACGTAACTGGTGTTGTTAACTTACCAGAAGGTACTGAAATGGTAATGCCTGGCGACAACGTTGAAATGACAGTAGAATTAATCGCTCCTATCGCGATTGAAGACGGTACTCGTTTCTCAATCCGTGAAGGTGGACGTACTGTAGGATCAGGCGTTGTAACTGAAATCTTCGAATAATTTATTATTTGATATAGAAGACTCCCTTATTGGGAGTCTTTTTTTATTTGAAAATAAGACTTAAGTTCACTGTGCTTTTATTTAGTAAAAAATATTAATAAAACAGCCCATAGATAAATACTATCTATAAGCTGTTTTAATCGTTTATATTCTAAGATTTACGATACATATTTAACAATGAATTAAAAAACGCTTTCAAGTTCTAAGATTTTAAGAAATTCACTTGCAGCATATTTAAATGCTGCTTCATCAATATCAAAATGCGGATTGTGATGTGGGGCTGTAATACTTTTATCAGCATTGCCACATCCAGTTAAGAAAAATGCACCAGGTCGGACTTTTAGATAGTGTGAAAAGTCTTCACCAATCATCATCAATTCTGATTTATTAAAACGTAAATGTAAATCATTTGCCGCTTGTTTAACTGTTTCATAAGCTTCTTCATGATTATGAACTGGTAAATACCCTCTAATATATTCCATGTCATAAGTGATATCATTCGCTAATGCAAGACCTTGTAATAACTTATCCATTTTCTCTTGAACATGAGCTTGCAGTTTTGTATCAAAGGTACGTACTGTCCCTTTACAAAATGCTGAATCTGGAATAACACTATCAGAAGAACCTGCTTGTACCATACCAAAGGTTAATACTGCTTCTTTTACAGGATCAATGGTACGAGAAATGATTTTTTGAGCACTTAGTATAAACTCAGCCATAATTACAATTGGATCAATTGTTTCATGAGGTTTAGCCCCATGTCCTCCTTTACCTTTAATGGTAATCGAGAATTCATCTGGAGAAGCCATGATTGCACCTGGTCTTGAATAAATTGTACCAGTAGGATAGCCACTCCAAAGATGAGTACCATAAATTTTATCAACATCGTTTAAACAGCCATCATCAATCATTTCTTGAGAGCCACCTGGCATAATCTCTTCACCATATTGAAAAATAAATACAACATTTCCTTTTAATAAGTGACGATGTTCGTGAACAATTTCAGCAACACCTAATAAAATAGCAGTATGACCATCGTGACCACATGCATGCATAAAACCATCGTTTTTAGATTTATATGGAACGTCGTTTAATTCTTGGACTGGTAATGCATCGAAGTCTGCACGAAATGCAATAGTTGGACCATTTTCTTTCCCTTTAAAAGTTGCCTTGATACCATTTCGTCCTACAGGTGACACAATCTCACAGTCTAAATGACTTAACTGATTGAGAATGTAGTTATGTGTCCACGTTTCTTCAAAAGAAGGCTCTGGATATTGATGCATATAACGACGCATTTGAATCATTCTATTTTCTTTTTCACTGGCTAATTGAAACCAATCAAACACATTGACCACTTCTTCCTAATTATTATGAACTTTAGTATAACAAATTCTACTAAAACTCAGTAGTCACTCATTGTAATTTTAATAAAAGACACACTATCAAATATTATATGATGAATCAATAACAAAAGAGAAATGATGAGGCACATGGTTCAGTTGTGATAGATAAAGGCGCAGGAATAGTAAAACATTTAGGCTTACAAGACAAAATTGATTTCCAAAGCGGTATATTATCTAAAGCTATCGATGTCGTAGGTGATGATGTCGCACGCACTAAAAAATGTTAGATCAAGCATTTAAAGTATTAAAAGTTAGAAAAGGGTTAAATATTATTAAATAAATATTTAATTAATTTGAGTCATCTATTAGTTTTAATGTATAAATGGATTGTTTTTCATTTTTAGTGGTACACTAATTGTAAAAAAGAGGTGTATACATGCTTGAATTAAGAAAACTAGAGTATAAAGATAAAGAAAATTTAATTCGATATTTACAATATTGGTATGATAACAATGAGAAAATTATTCCATCTAATATTGATGTCGCACATTATCAATCTTTTGAACAAATGGTAGAACAATTGAATCATCCACCCGTAAATATGAATGCCGTTCCTTCTACAACATTATTTTATTTTAAAAATGATGATATTGTTGGTGCAGTAAATATTCGTCATAAACTTAATGATAAATTAAAAAATATCGGAGGACATGTAGGCTATGGCGTCGCCAAACCATACAGAGGAAATGGTTATGCTTCAAGCATGTTAGAAGAAGCACTAAATAGACTAAATAAAATGGGGATACATAAAGTATTAATGACATGTAATCCTTATAATTATGCTTCACAAAAAGTAATAAAAAAACATGGAGGATATGAAATTAATTCGTACATTAAAAAAAACGGCCAGCCAGTAAGTCGATTTGAAATTCTAAATGATGGAAGGTGAAACTGTGAAAGATTTAAAAGTCGTATATGCACTCATACAAAATCAAGAAAGAAAAGTATTACTTGTTAATAATACAGATGGCGGGGGGTGGTCATTACCAGGAGGAAAGGTAGAAAAGGGAGAAACACTAGTTGAAGCTTTGAAACGTGAAGTAATGGAAGAAACAGGTCTTAATGCTAAGATTGGAGATATTGTAAGTATTAATGAAGGTAAATCCACTCAAATGAATGTACATACATTATTTATTATGTTTAAAGCTACAATTCAAAATGAAGTCATAGATATACAAATGAAAGATGAAATTTCAGAAACAAAATGGATGACCATCGAAGAAGCAGACCAAAAACTTACATATTATAATCACAGTTTAAAAGTATTTTTAGATAATAAAGCTACCTATTATAATGAAGGTGTTATAGATTGAAAAACAGGTATTACAACAATCATTTATAGTAAGATATAAAAAAATCACTTTTCTCATAAGAAAAGTGATGGGTGTCAAAAGTTTATAAATAGTTTCATAGTGTTATGAAATCGCAAGGCACTTTACTATGTAAACTGTACCTTTCATTTATAATATAAAGATATCATCAATTGTATATCATCACAATAATAAGTTAATAAAATCTATAAAAAATATTAATATTCAATTGATTAGAACATATAATAATTAAATGGATGATTGCTACTTCTAATCTATTGTTTAACAATATCCAAACAGTGGAGGTCTATGAAATGCTCGTTTTAAATGAACAGGATCAACAAAACTTATTAGATATGAAAGAAGTGATTGAAGAAGTCGGTCACGCGTTACAGGTGTTTTCAGAAGGAAAAACTGAAACGCCATTACGTTATGTATTACCTTTTAATAAAGAAAATAGATATTTAGTGATGCCAGCTTTATCAGACGAATTAAATATTGTCGATATTAAAACAGTCACTTTCGCCCCTAATAATCCTAAACTAGATAAAAAAACAATTACAGGATCCGTATTGCTGAGTGATTATGATACAGGAGAAACCCTTGCTGTACTTGATGGTAGTTATTTAACTAAGATTCGTACGGGCGCCATTTCAGGTGTAGCTACAAAATATTTAGCACGTGAAGATGCAAAAACATTGTGTGTGATTGGCGCTGGAGATCAAGCTGAGGGGCTCATTGCAGCAATATTAGCAGTGAGAGATATTGAAATGCTTCATATCTCGAGTCGTACAAGAGCTAAAGCTGAAACATTGGCTGAATTTGTGAAACAAACGTATCACGTGTCAACAAAAGTCTTCGATGAAGCAGATCAAGCTATGGAAAACGCAGATATTGTTGTGACAGCTACAAATTCAAATAAACCGGTGTATTCTCATTCATTACATCCCGGTGTTCATTTAAATGCAGTAGGTTCATTTAAACCTGAAATGCAAGAACTCCCTTCAGAAACGATGTTGATTGCTAATAAAATAGTTGTTGAATCTACAGAAGCAGCAATGGAAGAAACAGGTGATTTAAAAGTACCATTAGAAGAAGGTATCATTACTGAGCAATCACTACATGGTGAATTAGGAGATATTGTAAGTGGAAAAATATCTGGACGTGATGATGAAGAAGAAGTGACAGTATTTAAATCAGTAGGTTTAGCTATTGTAGATATAGTGGTGGCACAATACTTTTATAAAAAAGCTCAACAAACTAATTAACCACATACTGTATAAAAAAATAGATACCGTATCAGTGATAACGTAGCCATGGCTGATACGGTATTTTTATTGTATAAAGAAAATCAATAAGAGTGATACAAAATATTTCTTCATATTCGCCTCCTTTTAAAAATAATTAACAAATAAAACGTAAGTTAAATCAAATAATTTATTAGAAGAATAAAATTATCACTTTAACGTACAATCTAATGATATATGTAAGCATTTTTATAATATAGTAAATCGAAGAATATGGGGAATTCTAAAAAGACACTATTAGGATATATAAAACAAAGGGAGAAATGACAATGAAGAGAATTGTAATTACAGGAGCACTAGGCCAAATAGGAACTGAATTGGTACTAAAATGTAGACAATTATATGGAAAAAATAATGTATTAGCCACTGATATTAGTGAGCCAGAACTACATTCATTGATTAGTGATAGCCCATTTGAATTACTTGATGTAACAGATCGTGACGCAATGATGGCTGTAGTAGAAGACTTTAAAGCAGATACACTTATGCATATGGCTGCATTACTTTCTGCAACAGCTGAAAAAAATCCTTTGCAGGCTTGGGATTTAAATATGGGTGGGTTAATAAATGCTTTAGAAACTGCAAGAATGTATGACTTACATTTCTTTATGCCAAGTTCAATTGGGGTATTTGGTGCGTCTACACCTAAGAAAAACACATCTCAAAATACGATTCAACAACCGACAACAATGTACGGGATAAATAAAGTTGCAGGTGAATTATTATGCCAATATTACTTTAAAAATTTTGGTGTCGACACACGTAGTGTAAGATTTCCAGGGCTCATTTCACATGTCAAAGAGCCAGGTGGAGGTACTACAGATTACGCAGTAGAAATATATTTCGAAGCGGTTAGACATGGTCACTACACGAGCTATATCGCTAAAAATACGTATATGGATATGATGTATATGGATGATGCCATTGATGCGATTATTCAACTTATGGAAGCGGATAGTAAGAAACTTGTAACACGCAATGGTTATAATTTAAGCGCAATGAGTCTTGAACCTGAGATGATTAAGAAAGAAATTCAGAAATATATTCCAGAATTCACCTTAGATTATGATGTCGATCCAGTAAGACAAACGATTGCAGATACATGGCCAGATAATATTGATACCAGTTATTCTCGAAAAGAATGGGGCTTTAATCCAAAGTATCATTTGGCTAAAATGACAGAAACAATGATACGAACGATTAAAGAAAAGACATAAGTTCATAATTAAAAAGGTGCCTTTGGAATTTGACTCTCTTTTAAAGAATAAAAAAAGAAAAGGGTTTCATTTTTTATTTTGTTTGAATTTTTAGAAAATTTATTGAATAGACTATCTGAGATTGCTATAATTTATATTAAATCTTATTCATGAAATATATTAGGAGGCTTCAACATGTCAGAAAAAGTTAAATTTGAACAACGTGACACACTTAAAGAAAAACCAGAAGGAAATCTTGGATTTGGGCAATATTTTACTGACTATATGTTAAGTGTAGATTATGATGAAGAAAAAGGCGGTTGGCAAGAATTAAAAATTATTCCTTATGCACCGTTTGAAATTTCTCCAGCAGCACAAAGTTTACACTATGGTCAAGCTGTATTTGAAGGTTTAAAAGCATATAAACATAATGGTGAGGTCGTATTATTCCGTCCAGATCAAAACTTCAAACGTATCAATGATTCATTAGCGCGTTTAGAAATGCCTAAAGTAGATGAAGAATTATTATTAGATGGTTTGAAACAACTTGTTGATATCGAACGTGATTGGGTACCAGAAGGCGAGGGCCAATCTTTATATATTCGTCCATTCGTATTCGCTACAGAAGGAATTTTAGGTGTTCGTGCTTCTAAAAAATATAAATTATTAATTATCTTATCTCCATCAGGTGCTTACTACGGCGGTGATACATTAAAATCAACAAAAATTTATGTTGAAGATGAATATGTACGTGCAGTTCGTGGGGGGGTAGGTTTTGCTAAAGTAGCAGGTAACTATGCAGCAAGTTTATTAGCACAAACGAATGCGAATAACTTAGGATATGATCAAGTATTATGGTTGGACGGCGTTGAACAAAAATATGTTGAAGAAGTAGGTAGTATGAACATTTTCTTCGTTGAAAATGGCAAATTAGTAACACCTGCGTTAAATGGTAGTATTTTACCTGGTATTACACGTAAATCAATTATCGAATTAGCAAAAGAATTAGGCTATGAAGTCGAAGAACGTAAAGTATCTATTGATGAATTATTCGAAGCTTACGATAAAGGTGAATTAACAGAAGTATTTGGTTCTGGTACGGCAGCAGTCATCTCTCCAGTAGGTACATTAAAATATGAAGATAGAGAAATTGTGATTAATAATAACGAACCTGGAGAAATCACTAAAAAATTATATGACACATACACTGGCATCCAAAGTGGTAAATTAGAAGATAAACATGGCTGGAGAGTCATTGTGCCGGAATATAAATAACTTATAAAAACAAGCTGGAAACGTTATGACTACGTGGTTTCTAGCTTGTTATTTTTCATTTTAGATCAACTTTTGGGAGCACATCAAAAAGTTGGTTGCCTTCTTTTTTGCATAAAGAAACCACTCTTAACATAGCTTATGTCGAACTAAGTAAGAGTGGTGACGTAAAATAAATAAGGAGCAAAATATTATAACAAAATATTCTGCCATTTAAATTATACCCTTTATAAATAAAGATAAACATTTTAATAATTTTAACAATTAATTATATTTAAATATAAAAATTATTATTTTTTTATTTAAGTAATATAGATAATTAAATTTTATTATGTAATAATAAGTAATGAGATTACCTAAAAGACAACTCTTGACTTAGTGTTTTTCTTCTATTACAAATACCATATACCTAATACCATTATTACTTAGGTAATCTCAACATTTGAAATTCATTTAAATGATATAGATCTTTAGGGGCGTAAAGCCCTTTTTTTGATAATCTTAGAGTATTAATACGATATATATTTGATTCAAGTATAATCAAGATACCAATAATAAAACAAAGTAAATTGAAAAAGTGGAAAGACATCATTTAAAGTTGTCTTTCCACTTTTTTGAGAATAGAAAATATAAGGAATTAGATATTTAAATAATGTGAAGAAATAAAATTAATGAGATACCCCATTAATGCTAATATACCGAGTGATACAAATAGTGCAGAAAACCCTCGGCTAATTGTTTTATAAGCGAGTCCTTCATTTTGTGCTAAGAAGAAACTAAATATAAATAATCCAATTCCGATTCCGAATAAAATAAAAATAACGATTAACATGAATATATCCTTTCATTTTTAGTAATGATATGATGAATATCATTGTTAAAATTACTCAATAGCATATTACAAAGATATTTTATAGAATTTTATATTTTTTTAGTGAAGATTATAATCACCGTATTATCTATTAATTAAACCACTTATAGATATAAAAGCAATAAGGCAAATTTTTTATTATTTTTCAATACATCTTTTTTATTTTTTTGGAATTTGATGAATAATTTGGACTTCTACGCAACATTTAATATGGAATAATAGGGAAATCAAGACACTTTAGCATGAATCATATCAACTTAGGCAGAAATCTCCTATAAATTAAAATATATACTAAACTATTAGTTGTAAACATATTTAAGGAGATGAAAACCATGTTAGATATCTTTAATTTCATTAAAAAAGTATATGATTTAGTAAGTGGTATTCTTGTAAATGGTGAACCGAGAAATTAATTGTTTCCCCCTAATCGAATTGAATATATATTTTCATTAAATACTATTAAAGCACGCTTTTTATTTAAATATAGTTACTAAATAAGAAGCGTGTTTCTTAATATATAATTTAAATTATAACGAATTAACATTGAGATACATTAAATAAGAGGTGATGATAATACTGAAACATCAAATATTAAAACATTTATTACAGAATGCAAAAACTGTGGAAAAGTAGAATTTTTTAATATAGCACCTGTAAGGTTATAAATATATAATGAAATGGAATGTTGACACGTATCAACTTGTTGTAGACAATAAAAATGAAGCGATGTATGATATTCTTAGAGACTATTCCCTTACACATAGTCTCATTCCCGTTGAGGCATAGTAATGCCAACGTTATTCAAAACTAGTTTTATATATTCTTAGTTGAGTCATACCTAGAGAGGTATGGCTTTTTTTATAAACGTATGCTAAGCAGTTCTTTTACTATACTTAAAAGAACAATGTATATTACAATGAAATACAAAATAAGGAGTGTATATATAAATGGAATGGATATTATTTGATAAAGATGGTACATTAATTGAATTTGATCATAGTTGGGAAAAAATTGGCGTACGCCTGGTAAATAGTTTCCTGGACACATTTCCTGTAGCGAATAAAGAAGCAACGCTTCGCAAACTAGGCGTTGTTAAAGATACGATTCGTCCGGATTCTGTTATGGGTTCAGGATCGTTAGATGAAATTGTTCATGCATTTAATGACGAATCAGGTAAAGATGTTTCTAAATGGACGCGTGATACAAGTCAAACATTAATAGATAGCCGTGAACCAGAAAACAACTGGATAGATGGCGTTTATGATATGATTCAATCATTACGACATGAAGGCTATAAAATTGGTATTGTGACTAGTGACTCTGAAAAAGGGGTGACACAATTTTTAGAAGAAACACATTCTAAAGATGCGTTTGATTTAGTCATTTCTACTGAAGCGCATGCGGCTGAAAAACCCAATCCTGAAGTACTGAAGCCACTTTTTGATCATTATGATGTTAAACCGGAAGATGTAGCCATTGTAGGTGACACAAATAATGATATGAAGACTAAAGTGAATGCAAAGTTAGGTTTAGCCATTGGTGTATTAAGTGGTATCGCAAAAAAAGAGGAACTTGTGGATGCTGATTACGTGATTGAAACAGCTGTGAGTGTACCAGAAGTATTAAAAAAATATACACAAAATAATTAAACACAAAGAGATTAAAGTATCATTTATAACATATTGGCAGCCAAGGACTGAATTAAAAATGTGTTTATACGAAGTTTTTTAATTCTAGTCCTTCTTGCCTAAGTGAGACAGTAAATTCTGTCTCTTTTTTTTATCGATGATCTACATTTCGATATGTTTGAATAATATGTGCAATTTTGTCGATAATTGGATCTAAAGAGTCGGGATTTTCATGAATATCATATTCATTAATATTCACTCTTACTACGGGACAAGCATTAAAATTGTTAATCCAATTTTCATAGTGTTTAAATAACTTTTTCCAATATGCCGGATCAGTATTCATTTCCATATCGCGGCCACGTTGATGAATACGATCAATTACTTCATCATAATCACAATCTAAATAAATTAAAACATCTGGTTTAGGGAAATAGGGTGTCATAACCATTGCTTCAAATAACTCTGAGTAAGTTTTAAAATCTTCTTTACTCATTGTTCCTTGTTCTTCATGCATTTTTGCGAAAATATCAACATCTTCATAAATAGAACGATCTTGTATAAAGCCTCCCCCGTATTCAAACATGCGTTTTTGTTCTTTAAAACGTTCAGCTAAAAAATAAATTTGCAGATGGAAACTCCAACGTTCAAAATCATTATAGAATTTATCTAAGTAGGGGTTATGGTCCACATTTTCAAAGGAAGTTCTGAAATTGAGTTTATCAGCAAGCGCTTGAGTTAATGTAGATTTTCCTACGCCTACCGTTCCAGCAATTGTAATAATTGCATTTTGAGGAATACCATAATTATTCATATTTTATATCTCCTATCATGGGTTTAATTTGGTTTAAAATCAATTGATAATCTGATTCATTTTGCACAAAATCTAAATCAGAAGTGTCGATTAAAATCACATTAGCACCTTCGTTTTTTAATGTTTCATAAAATGATAAATAATCCTTTTTTAAATTAAGTAAGTAGCTATCTTCAATTTGATGTTCAAAGCTACGGTTACGTTTAGCAATGCGACGTTTCAGTACATCTAAATCAGCATCTAAAAAGATAATCATATTAGGTAATTCAAGATCTTCAGTTAAAATATTGAAAATACGATTGAATTTATCAAATTCTGATTCGTTAAGTGTATTGTGCGCAAAGATTTTATTTTTATAAATGTGGTAATCACTCACCACACCTTGATTAATTTTTGCAATATCTTGTGCTTGCTTATAACGATTACAAAGGAAGAACATTTCAGTTTGAAAACTCCATTTTGAAATATCATCATAAAAATCAGAAAGAAAGGGGTTTTCATTAATGATTTCATTTTCTTCATAATAATTAAAAGTTTGGCTGATTTTATGAGTAAGAGACGATTTGCCAACGCCAATCGGACCTTCTATTGCAATAAATGGTTTGTTCATAATTACATCTCCAAATGTTAAAATAGACAATGAGTATTTTATCATAAGTAAGGGATGACACATATGACAAATGATGAATTTTACATGAAATGTGCAATTGAAGAAGCGAAAAAAGCTGGACAACTTGGTGAAGTTCCTATTGGAGCAGTGATCGTTAAAGATAACGACATTATTTCACGTGCCCATAATTTAAGAGAAACCCTGCAACAGCCTACTGCTCATGCTGAACACTTAGCAATAGAACGGGCAGCTAAAGTCATAGGAAGTTGGCGTTTAGAAGATTGTACATTATATGTCACATTAGAACCTTGTGTCATGTGTGCTGGAACGGTTGTAATGAGTCGTATACCACGAGTTGTATATGGCGCGATGGATCCTAAAGGAGGATGCAGTGGTAGTTTAATGGATTTACTACAACAACCACAATTTAATCATCGTGCAATTGTTGAACAGGGTGTGTTAGAAGAAGCGTGTAGCAATTTATTGAGACAATTTTTCCGTGATTTAAGAGCTAAAAAAGTTAAAAGAAACACATCACCGTACAAAAGATGATAAATTTGTTAAAATAGGAGCGGTAAAACAAATTTAAATTTTGTAATTGTGTTCACTGAATATGTATGTTCTAAAATATAATAGCTGTAAGTTTAGCTAATGAAATGAGGTAACGGCATGATTAAACTGATTGCAACAGATATGGATGGGACACTGTTAAATGCAGCACATGAAATTTCAGAAGAAAATATTAACGCGATTAAATATGCTCAATCAAAAGGGATTACAGTAGTCATTGCAACGGGTCGTGCGTTTTATGAAGCAAGCACGCCTATGGCTGAAACAGATTTAAAAGTCCCTTATATTTGTTTAAATGGTGCAGAAATACGTGATGAATCATTCAATATTATGAATACCTCTCATTTAAATCATGAATTAGTAGAACGAATTAAAGCGGTTCTTGATCGAGAAGACGTGTACTACCAAGTGTATACGAATAGAGGGATTTATACAGAAGATCCAACACGTGATTTAGATATCTATTTAGATATTGCAAGAAATGCAGGCCAACAAGGTGATGTTGAAAAGATTAAAGCAGGGATTCAAAAACGTATAGATAACGGTACACTCAAAATTGTCGATAATTACAAGGATATTGAAGATATTCCGGGCGAACTGATAATGAAAGTACTGGCGTTTAATCCAGATCTTGAAAAAATTGAACGTATTGGAAAAGAATTATCGGCCATATCAAGTCTTGCTGTTTCATCATCATCACGTGGTAATTTAGAAATTACGCATTCAGATGCTCAAAAAGGAATTGCATTAGAAACTATTGCTAATCAACTTCATATTGACTTACAAGATGTCATGGCGTTAGGTGATAATTTAAACGATGTATCCATGCTTGAACGCGTAGGCTATCCTGTTGCGATGGACAATGCGATGCCCGAAGTGAAAGCTATAGCTAAATTGGTTACAGATACCAATGAACATAGTGGTGTAGGTAAAGCAATTATGAAAGTTTTAACTGAAGAGAAATAAATAATATTTAAGAGGTGTTAGAATAAAATGAAAGGATTTATCGTAGTAGGAAGTGCACAAGTAGGTTCACATACCAACGCACTAGCTAAATATTTAACAGGACAATTCGATAATCATGATGTCGACGTAGATATTTTTGATTTAGCTGAAAGACCATTAAATCAACTTGATTTTTCAGGAACAACACATTCAACAGAGGAAATTAAAGCGAATACAAAAGAGTTCCAAGACAAAGCAATGGAAGCGGATTTCCTAATTTTTGGTACGCCAAATTATCATGGTTCATACTCAGGAATTTTAAAAAATGCGTTAGATCACATTAATATGGATTATGTCAAAATGAAACCAGTGGGCTTAATTGGTAACAGTGGCGGTATCGTAAGTTCAGAACCACTTTCACATTTACGTGTTATTGTTCGTAGTTTATTAGGTATTGCTGTACCTACACAAATTGCAACACACGATTCGGACTATGCAAAATTAGAAGACGGTACATTGTATTTAAATGACGAAGAATTCCAATTACGCGCAAAACTATTTGTCGATCAAATTGTATCATTTGTCAATAATAGTCCGTACGAACATTTAAAATAAATTATAATAATGTTAAAAAACACATTTATAAAGGAAGAAACGAGTTTAAAGAGCGACGTATGTTGCTCTTTTTTTATTTAACGAGAAAGATTATATATCATTTGTAGCTAATTATCACTTGTTCAATTGAATTGACTTAAAAAGATTAAAGGTACCTATCTATTGTAGGACCTAATATTTATTTTTTTATTGTAAAATTTTTTAAAAGTATTGTGTTAAATGGTAAAATACATTATCCTGGAAGTGTATTTACATATAATATTATGTGTATTTTACATTTTAAAGTGTAAATAATTTATTTATTAGGGGGTAAATATGAGTAAAAGAAGACAAGGTCCTATTAACAAGAGATTGGATTTTATTTCGAATAAGTTAAATAAGTACTCCATAAGAAAATTCACTGTAGGAACAGCTTCAATATTAGTTGGTGCTACATTGATTTTTGGTCACGCTGACAATGAGGCAAAAGCAGCTGAAGAAAATCATATGGAAAATACTTCTCTAAATAGTATAGAGAATGATAACGACAAAAATAATCAAAAAATTGACTCATCTAATGAAACTGCTACAACATCAACAGAAGAAAATACAGAAGATGTAACAACAAAAGA
>NZ_KV827203.1:0-776 GCF_001836075.1 Staphylococcus sp. HMSC035D11 | reverse complement strand
GGGTTAGAAAGCCAACACAGCTAGGGTAGTATCCCACCAACGCCTCCACGTAAGCTAGCGCTCACGTTTCAAAGGCTCCTACCTATCCTGTACAAGCTGTGCCGAATTTCAATATCAGGCTACAGTAAAGCTCCACGGGGTCTTTCCGTCCTGTCGCGGGTAACCTGCATCTTCACAGGTACTATGATTTCACCGAGTCTCTCGTTGAGACAGTGCCCAAATCGTTACGCCTTTCGTGCGGGTCGGAACTTACCCGACAAGGAATTTCGCTACCTTAGGACCGTTATAGTTACGGCCGCCGTTTACTGGGGCTTCGATTCGTAGCTTCGCAGAAGCTAACCACTCCTCTTAACCTTCCAGCACCGGGCAGGCGTCAGCCCCTATACATCACCTTACGGTTTAGCAGAGACCTGTGTTTTTGATAAACAGTCGCTTGGGCCTATTCACTGCGGCTCTTCTGGGCTTGCACCCTAAAGAGCACCCCTTCTCCCGAAGTTACGGGGTCATTTTGCCGAGTTCCTTAACGAGAGTTCGCTCGCTCACCTTAGAATTCTCATCTTGACTACCTGTGTCGGTTTGCGGTACGGGCACCTAATCTCTATCTAGAGGCTTTTCTCGGCAGTGTGAAATCAACGACTCGAGGAAACAATTTCCTCTCCCCATCACAGCTCAATCTTAAGAGTGCCGGATTTGCCTAACACTCAATCTCACTGCTTAGACGTACAATCCAATCGTACGCTTCGCCTATCCTACTGCGTCCCCCCATCGATTAAAAC
>NZ_KV827202.1:0-256 GCF_001836075.1 Staphylococcus sp. HMSC035D11 | reverse complement strand
GTATAAAGATTATAACATGACTCAACTTACTCTACCATTGGAAACTTCAGTTCTTATCCCCACAAATGATATGTCACGACATGTCAATGATATTGTAGAAACAATTCCTAAAACTGAATTCGATGAATTCAGACATCATCGTGGTGCAACCTCATACCATCCCAAAATGATGTTAAAAGTCATTCTATATGCCTACACACAATCTGTGTTTTCAGGTCGTAAGATAGAAAAATTACTTAATGATAGCATCCGGATG
>NZ_KV827201.1:0-212 GCF_001836075.1 Staphylococcus sp. HMSC035D11 | reverse complement strand
TTCTTCGCCACCATAATGTACGATTTCATCCACTGCTTCTTTTGTGATTTCTTCTGTTGGTGTACCTTTATCCACTATTTCGTTTGTTAATGGATTTTTCGTTGTTGGTGTTGTGATTGTTTTTTCTCCATTTTCACCTTTTTGTACAACTTTCTCTGTACCAGGCGCTAGATCTTTATCAAATTCACGTTTTGTTTCATACGGAATCTCTT
>NZ_KV827200.1:0-288 GCF_001836075.1 Staphylococcus sp. HMSC035D11 | reverse complement strand
AAGCCAGGTTATAATTTACAAATAGCGACAAATTCTCAATTCGTTTTATCTTATAATGTGTATCAAAATCCGACTGATACAAGAACGATGATACCATTTTTAAATTCAATTCAAGAGACCTACGGTCATTTACCTGAATATATTGTAGCTGATGCAGGTTATGGTAGCGAACCCAATTATATGGCAATTATAGATGATTTTAATCGAATACCACTTATAACCTACGGTATGTTTATAAAAGATAAAACTAAAAAATATAAAAGCGACATCTTTAACACTCAAAATTGG